>JAFZAR010000133.1 GCA_017557085.1 Verrucomicrobiota bacterium
CAGACGATGACTACCGCGCCATTCGAGGAGGCAGTTACAGTTACTACGATGATGGCGCCAAGAATTGTCGTTCCGCGGCACGGAACGTCAGACTCATCTCCGCGACTTCCAACAGCATCGGTTTCCGTGTGGCACTGGTTATGAGTACTCGCAATATGACGATCCCGCTGTCAGGGGATGTGAGTCTGGACATGATCTGGGTCGAGCCGGGTACGTTCATGATGGGCAGTCCCAAAGACGAGCGTGGCAGGGACAGTGAGGAAAGACTGCACGAGGTGACTCTGACACACGGCTACTGGCTGGGCCAGTATGAAATCACTCAGCCTCAGTATGAAGCCATCATGGGGACGAATCCTTCCCATTACAAGGGAGCTGATCTGCCGGTGCATTATGTAAGCTGGTATGATGCAAAGGCGTTTTGTGAGAAACTGACAGAGATCGAGAAGGCCGCGGGCCGCTTGCCGGAAGAGTATGAATACACTCTGCCGAGCGAAGCGCAGTGGGAATATGCCTGCCGTGCCGGAACGACCACGGCATTGAACAGCGGGAAGAATTTATCAGGTGGTCTTAGCTCTCCCGAAATGGATGAAGTGGGTTGGTATAAATACAATGTTGACAAATCACGTATTCAACCTGTGGGCCAGAAGCTGCCGAACGCCTGGGGCTTCTATGACATGCACGGGAATGTGGCGGAATGGTGTTTGGACAAGTATGAGAGTTTTCCTTATGATACTTCTAAACCGGTGACCGATCCTTTGGCGCTTATCAGTAATAGAGACCCCGTTATACGCGGCGGCAGCTATGAGGACACCGCGGGAGATTGCCGTTCAGCGTGCCGGGACAAAGAGAACGGTGATCACGGTAATTCCAAGACAGGGTTCCGCGTGGCGCTGACCTTCAGCAAGAATATGACGATCCCGCTGTCGGGGGATGTGGACTTGAACATGATCTGGGTCGAGCCGGGCAATTTCACCATGGGCAGCTACGAAAGCGAGGATGGCAGAGATGAGGATGAAAACGAGCATCGTGTTACCCTGACAGAGGGCTACTGGCTAGGCAAGTATGAAGTGACCCAGGCGCAGTATGAGGCCGTGATGGGCAGCAATCCTTCTCAGTTTACAGGAGCCGATCTGCCGGTGGAAATGGTGAGCTGGGATGACGCGACGAATTTCTGTGCCAAACTGACAGCTATTGAACTCGCAGCCGGTCGTCTGCCGGAAGGGTATAAATATACCTTGCCGACAGAGGCGCAGTGGGAATACGCCTGCCGTGCCGGAAGTTGGGCCACCTTGTATAACGGATCTCAGATTCTGAATGGGTTGAACGAGTTGGCCTGGTTTAAGGACACCAGCAGCGGCACGACTCACCCAGTGGGGCAGAAACAACCGAATGACTTGGGAATGTATGACTTGTACGGGAATGTATTTGAATGGTGTTCAGACTGGTATGGAGATTATCCGGAATCAGCTGTGAGGGATCCTATGGGTGCGATCACCGGTTGGGCCCGCGTGACTCGCGGCGGCAGCTGGGGCAGCCCCGGTGAGCGCTGCCGTTCGGCGAGTCG
Source organism: Verrucomicrobiota bacterium (assembly GCA_017557085.1). Taxonomy (GTDB): domain Bacteria; phylum Verrucomicrobiota; class Verrucomicrobiia; order Limisphaerales; family UBA1412; genus UBA1412. Next base: position 1,565 of record JAFZAR010000133.1, read on the forward strand.
AGGCTATGCCGGGCCTGACTACCAGTTCAATAACCTGGGCTTCCGTGTAGCGCTGACATCCACCAGAGACTTTACGATCCCGCTGTCGGAGGATGTGAGCATGGATATGCTCTGGATCAATCAGGGTGCGTTCATAATGGGCAGTCCCGAAGACGAGCTGGGCAGAAGCAGTGATGAAATTCAGCATGAAGTACTTCTGTCAGGCTACTGGCTGGGCAAGTATGAAGTGACTCAGGCGCAGTTTGAGGCCGTAATGGGCTGGAATGCCTCCTATTGTCAAGGAGCCGATCTGCCGGTGGAAAACGTGAGATGGGAGGACGCGATGAACTTCTGCGCCAGGCTGACAGCGGCTGAAAGAGCCGCGGGACGTTTGCCGTCAGGGTATAAATACACCCTGCCGACCGAAGCACAGTGGGAATACGCTTGCCGTGCCGAAACAACAACGGCTTTCAATAACGGCAAAAATATCCCGTCAGTGAGTCAAGAGACCAGTGAACCTTGTCCCAATCTGGATGAAGTGGGCTGGTACACATTCAATGCCGGCAAGACAAGTCATCCGGTGGGACAGAAGCTGCCGAATGGCTGGGGACTCTATGATATGCACGGAAACGTGCTGGAATGGTGTTCAGACTGGTATGGAGCCTATTCAGATTCCGAAGTGCTTGATCCCCGGGGTCCGTCCATGGGTACGGAACATGTTACACGCGGCGGCGGCTGGGACCATACAGCATGGACTTGCCGTTCCGCGTTTCGGGATAAGAATGAGCTCAACTACAGCTATGTGAGTGTCGGCTTCCGCGTGGCGCTGGCAAAAAGCAGCGATTTTGAGCTCCGGACGTCGAAAGAAGATGCCTCCACGGCCGTGCATATGATCGCTGTTACGCCGGGTTCGTTCGTAATGGGCAGTCCTAAGAACGAACTGGGCAGATATGATGATGAGACCCAGCATTACGTGACTCTGACGCAAAACTACTGGCTGAGCCATTGTGAAGTCACTCAGGGCCTGTATGAAGCTGTGATGGGGACGAATCCTTCCTGCAATGTGTCGAAATGGTACCCGGTGGAAAATGTCAGCTGGAATGACGCGATGGAATTTTGCCAGAAACTAACGGCAATCGAGAAAGCCGCGGGCCGTCTGCCGGAAGGGTATGAATACTCTCTGCCGACCGAAGCGCAGTGGGAATACGCCTGCCGTGCCGGGACAAAGACTGCCCTGAACAGTGGAAAGGACCTGTCCGACAGCTATGAATGTCCAGAAATGGATGAAGTGGGCTGGTATGAATTCAACAGCGACGGCAGTACCCACCTGAGAGATGATAAACAGCCGAATATCTTAGGATTCTATGATATGCACGGGAATGTGAATGAATGGTGTTTAGACTTGTATGGGGACTATCCGGATTCATCTGTGACAGATCCCACAGGATCAGACAAGGGCATCAATCGTGTGCATCGCGGCGGCGGCTGGGATATCTTTGCCAGGGCCTGCCGTTCAGCGTATCGTGGCTACGATATGCCGGATTCCGGTTACGAAAACGTAGGCTTCCGCCTCGCCCTCGTTCCGGTCAAATAAAGGCTTTTTGAGCTGAAAAACAAAGATCCCCGACGGTTCATTCCGCCGGGGATCTTTTTTGACAGGAGGATCCTTACTGATCGCTGCCCAGTTTGCGGCTCCAGATGATCATGCGGGTGGTGCCGTGACCCGGCGATTTGACAAAGACCAGGTTGGGCCCATGACCGGGAGGCAGATTGACGACCGCGTTCTGGCGGCCGTCCACCAGAGTCAGCCGTCCGTTTTCGGGAGTGGGGATACGGCAGATCTGGAAGTTTTGGGGCAGCAGTGTCCAGGAACGGGTATCGGCGATATTCACCGAAAACTGCGCGGCCAGGATCGCCAGACCGCCCAGAACCTGAGCGGTATCATTGCCCGTGTTCTTCAAAGCCTGATTGGCGGCGATGGAGGCCGCCTGACGGAGTACCACCGTGGCAATGGTGCGGGCAACGATGCGGGGCAGTTCCCGCTGGAAATCCGTTCCGAAGATCCGGTTCATATCGGCCAGCATCTGAGTCTGATGTACTTCGGAGCCGGATCGGACCTGGAGTGTGTTGACTCCGTATTGGGGCATAAAAATCGGAAAAGCGACATTGAAAGAATAAATGCCTTTGTCTATCGGCAGATTCAGATCGATGCGCTCCTGTTCCAGCCAGGGAGCGGAGCCGCTTTCAAAGATGACATAAGTGACATCCGGCAGGGTGCCTTCACCTGCTGCAAAGGATTCGGCCAGAGCCAGATCCTGCTTCACATAGGAATTGCCGGGAGTGAATGCGGCGGCCTGCTGGAGGGATTTCAGGGCGATGTCCAGATCGCCGGAATCGGTTGCGTAGTAGAGGAAGAAAAGTCCTCGGATATAGGAGGTAAAAGGATTGACGTAATCCGCGATCGGCTGCAGTTTTTTCAGATCGGAGTAGAGACTGTCCACCGTGCTGTTGACCTGGCGGTTTGAGATGGCCTTCCCGGACTGGTTGTTGTGGCGCAGCTCCTCCTGTTCCTTCTCGATGCTTTTGGCGTTTTTGGTGACGGCATCCCTCTGGCGCTGATAGGCTTTGTTCAGATGGATGCGGGCGGCGTCCTCATTGCCCTGAATGATATTGTGTACCCCCAGATAGGTGCTGACCATGATGCGGTCCGTTGTCCAGCCCTCATAAGTGATATTGGCCGGATTGCTGAAAGCGGAGAGCGTTTCCTGACCCAGATGGAAACTGGCGGAATTGTCCTCGAAATCCCGGATCATCTGATCTGCGATCTCAAAAGAACGTGTGCTGTCCTCCAGCCGGTTGTTGACCCTGAGAGCCGATGCCTCTTCCAGCCGCCAGATCAGAGCGTCCTTGCCTTTGGCTTTTCGGTTGGCTTTCCGGGTCAGAGCGGCCTGAGCGGTGTCGAAATCGCCGGCGTGATAATGCGCGTGTATCTCTCTGGCCTGGTCCTGGTAACTGACGCATCCGGTCAGCGGCAGAATACAGAGGATCACTCCCAAAAGGAACCCCTTGGGCGCGTGCATCATTCTGCCGATATTCTTGAAAATGCCGTTCATATTGGATGAAGCAGACATTCGTCCTCCGAAAAGTCTTACGATTCAATGGAGAAGGGTCAAGAAGTTTTTCGCAGTGCCGGTATCGGAACCGAATCGCGCTTTTCCGCTTTAATATCTTGTCCAAAGGAAGGTAATAGCATAAACTAAAAGCAGATGGCGGCATCCGGAGGAGTCCGCCGGGAATTTATTAGAATCATGAGTGAGAATAAGGTTGTTTTAGTCACAGGCGTTGCCGGCTTCATCGCGTCCAAGACGGCGGAACTGCTTTTGCGTCAAGGCTGGACGGTGGTCGGCCTGGATAATTTGAACGATTACTATGATGTTCGTCTAAAGGATTACCGTTTAAGTCGTTTGCTGGGGAATGACCGTTTTTTGCAGAGCAAAGATCCGGCCAAGAGCATTTACTGGACTTCAACACCTGAAAGCGGGAAACAGGTCAGCGCGGACGGCAAGTTCATCTTCTATCCGCTGGATATTGAAAAACTGCCTGAACTGGAAAAACTTTTTGAAGAATATCAATTTGAGGCGGTGCTGAATCTGGCGGCCCGTGCCGGAGTGCGCTATTCCATGGAAAATCCCTTCGTTTACATGACGACCAACGCCATGGGAACCCTGAACATCCTGGACTGCATGCGCAAACACGGTGTGAAAAAACATGTGATGGCTTCCACATCCTCGCTCTACGCCGGACAAAAAATGCCTTTCACGGAAGATCTTCCGGTCAATACGCCACTGTCG
>JAFZAR010000134.1 GCA_017557085.1 Verrucomicrobiota bacterium
ATCCGCACGAGCTGGCGCATTTTATTGATTGTGTGCGCAATAACAAGCAGCCGGTGTCCACCGGAGAGGATGGGCGCGCTGTGCTGGAGATCATGCTGGCGGCGTATCAGTCGGCCAAAACCGGCGCAAAGGTGAAACTGCCGTTCCGGCCTGATGTGAAAAAGCCGATAGATCTTTGGCTGAACGATTAAATTTTTATCCACAAGGAAAGAGAAGATTATGAGTAAAGAGACTAAACATTCCATTCCGGTCGTGCCCAAGGGGGTATGGTTTCCGTTCATTCTGCTGACCAGTTGTTTTGCCTGGTGGGGACTGGCCAATAATATGACCGACACGCTGCTGCCGTTTTTCAAGCGGCTGATGAGCATGAGCGATTTTCAGACTTCGTGGATCCAGATGGCCTTTTACGGGGCGTATTTCTGTCTGGCGATCCCGGCGGCTCTCATCGTGCAGCGTTTCAGCTACAAGGTGGGCGTGTTGTTCGGTCTGGGCATGTTTGCCGTGGGCGGGCTTTTGTTCTATCCGTCCAGCTTGTTTTTCGGATATGAGAGCACCAGCGACACGATGAAGTATGTTTACTTCCTGATCTCGCTGTATATCTTTGCCGGCGGCTGTTCCATTCTGGAAACTTCGGCCAATCCATATATTCTGGCAATGGGCGATCCCGAAACGGCGACCCGGCGCTTGAATCTGGCTCAGTCATTCAACCCGATCGGCTCTATCCTGGGTGTGATGATCCTGAGCAAGTTTTTGATCCTGAGCAATCTGACACCTTTTGACCCGAACGACCGCGCGATCCTGGATGTGATAGACTCCAAGAGTCTGGACGCTCTCCAGCTGGGTGAACTCCATGGCGCGATCACGGCGTATGTGGGGTTTGCCGTCCTGCTGGTCGTGGTGTGGGTCGCTATTCTGCTGTGCAAGATGCCGGCCTGCAGCGCCAATCAGCCGGATAAAGGCATCGCGAAGAATATTTGGAATTTTGTTTCTATCCCCATGGACGCGCTCCATTTCAACAAGGGGAGCTTTTTCTATCAGATGCGCGAGGTGCTTTCGCATCGGAATTATCTCTGGGGCGTGATCGCGCAGTTTTTCTATGTTGGGGCGCAGATCTGTGTCTGGTCCTACACGATTCGCTACGCCATGCAGGAGCTTCACATCCTGGAGGCTTCCGCTTCGGATATTTACATCGCGGGGATGTTCGCTTTTGTGGGAATGCGTTTTGTCTGCACCTGGCTGATGAAGTATATCTCGCCGAATATGCTGCTGGCGACGATGTCGGTACTGGCGGTGCTCTGCTGTCTGCCGGTGATGTTCATCGGCGGAAAGATCGGCGTGGTCTCCCTGATCTGCATTTCCGGATGTATGTCCCTGATGTTCCCGACCATTTACGGCATTGCCAGTGAAGGTCTGGGCGAGAAGATGAAGATCGGCGGCTGCGGTCTGATCATGGCCATTCTGGGCGGCGCGGTGATCACGGCTGTCCAGGGACGTGTTTCGGACGCGATGGGGATCAATTTCTCCTATATCGTGCCGGCATTCTGTTTCATCGTGGTGGCCTACTATGGATTCATGACCGAGAAGGGCGCGGAATACGATCCCGAAACGGGCAAGACCAGTATGCCGCATATCCCCGGCAAACTGCTGGCGTTCCTGTGCGTGATGATCCTGCTGGTGGGCGGAGCCTGTATGGCTTCCAGCAAGTCCGCGGCCACTTCGGTGGCGGCAGTCGCGGGTGCTGAAGTCCAAAAAACGGGCATAGCCGGATGCTACGCGCTGGAGGGACCGGCCGGGACTTTTGACGTGATCGAGATCGTGCCTACCAAGGATAAAGTGAAAGCCGGTGAGTTCAAAGGGATCGTGCGTCATTATACTCTGTCCGGGCTGGATGCAAGCGGCAAGATCAAGGCTCAGAACGTGAACTATCTGGATGTAGGGACCTGCCTTTCTAATCCCCAGGGAACAGCGGTCTGCTGGCAGATCGGCAAAAACGAGGAAGCGTTTTCTTATGACTCCGCGGCGAACTCAGTGACGTTCGGAAGCAGGAAGTACGCTCCGGCAGCCTTTGCCCTGGATCACGAAGCCCTGACCGCTGAGATCCTTCTGTTGAAAGAACCACAGACGGAGAAAGAGTAACGCAAATAATTTATTGAATAACAATATGTTATGTAGAGACGCGCGACCCGCGCGTCTTTTTGCGTTTTGAGGGTATGGATATTTGCGAGGCCGACGTTCGGTGCGCGCGTCTATTTTGTTTGGTTCTGTCACCGGTTCCCGGTGAATACATGGGGTGGCACGTTACCGGGGGTTACGCTTCGCTCACCCCCGGCTACTATCCTATCACCCCTGACGGGGTTTTAGAATGGATCCCTGACGGGATCGGATAACGATGGAGACGCGAGAATCTCGCGTCTATACAGTTTATCTTGTTGTTATTCAATAATTTATCTGTGTTCATCTGTGGTTCTATAAATTATGTTTTTGATTTTGGTAGAATACGCGCTATTATTTTTTCAGTTGATCCCTTTTGATGGGATATGATGAAAAACATATTCGGTTCGTTGGCTTGGATCGGGTGAGTGTCATACAAAAGGGGATCAGATAAAAATATGAAACGTGTAGTTGTTATTTCAACGAGCCTGCGTGCTGGCTCAAACAGCGATATGCTTGCCGACAAGTTCGCGGAAGGTGCCAGAAGTGCCGGAAACGAGGTGGAGAAGATTTCTCTCACGGGGAAGAATATCCAGTTCTGCAAGGGCTGTTTTGCCTGTCAGAAGCTGGGGCGCTGCGTTATCAAGGATGACGTGAATGACATTACGGCAAAGGTTCTGGAGGCTGATGTCGTGGTGTGGGCGACACCGATTTATTACTATGAAATGAGCGGGCAGATGAAGACGCTGATTGACCGAATGAATGCCATGTATCCGTTGGATTACAAGTTCCGTGATGTCTATCTGCTCACCACGGCAGCCGAAGACGAGAAAGAGACTCCGAAGCGTGCTGAAACAGGTCTGACAGGTTGGATAGACTGCTATCCCAAGAGCCGCCTGGCAGGTACGCTCTTCTGCGGAGGAGTGAACGAAGCCCGTGAGATAGACGGCAACAAGAAGTTGCAGGAAGCATTTGAAATGGGGAAAAATATTTAGATATGAAACGAATGAAATTATGGATGCTGGCCGCCATCCTTGTTTGCGGTCAAATGTTATGTGTCTCGTGCAAAACGGCACAGACCGGCAATGCGGCGAAACCGCAAGTGGAAATTACCGAACTGATCCGCACCAGTCAAAGCTGGGACGGAGTAGAATTACCCGATTACTTTAAAGGTCGTCCCGAACTGGTGGCCGTGAAATACGTGTTTCCGGCAGGACAGAAGCTGGGCTGGCACCACCATCCGGTGATGAACTACGGCATTCTGGTGCAGGGCGAGCTGACCATCATCGGACAAAATGGCGAAGAGAAAGTGGTACATGAAGGGGAGCCCGTTGTCGAGATGGTGGGCACGATACACCACGGTGAGAACCGGGGATCGAAGCCCGTTGTACTCTATATGTTTTACATCTCGCAGAAAGATCTCCCCCTGGCCGTCCAGCATCCGGAGATCCCGCTGGAATAACTCTTTGACCCCAAATTGCCATGGGTGATTTGGGGCTCATTCAGGAAGTTCGTGGGAAGTTGCTTTTCTGCGGCAGAAGCGGACAGAGTGAGTGTAGCCGGCTTGTTTGGCGAGGAGGACTGCTTTGTCGAAGTATTTGCCGACATGGACAGGAGCGTGTGAGTCGGAACCGAAAGTCAGAGGAACACCTTCCAGATGCGCCAGCCGGAGTATCTCCATACCGGGGTAGGCTTCATGGCAGTCCTTGTCCCAGCCCGCCGTATTGATCTCGATAGCGGTCTGAGTTTTTGCCGCGGCTTTGAGAAAAGCCCGATAGCTCGCGGTGCAGTCACAAGTGGGCCGGAAATTGAATTTTTTGGGCAGATCCGCGTGGCCGATAATGTTGAAGAGACCGGACGCGGCGGCGCGGGTCAGAACTTCAAAATAGCGCTTCCAGACTTCGTTCACATCTGATTGGTGCCATATCTGTATTTTGGCGGGATTATCAATATCCCATGAGCCGAGATAGTGGACTGAGCCGATCAAATAATCCCAGGGATAGCGTTGAGCCAGATCGCGTATCCAGTCTTCCTGTTCCGGCAGATAATCCACTTCCAGCCCGATACGGATAGGAAAATCCGGGAACTTCGCTTTGGCTTCCTCTGCCATGGAAAGATATTCCGGCAGCTGGGAAAGCAGCATCCGCCAGTCATCATAACCGTCCTGGGGCATCGGCGAGTGATCGGAAAAACCGATCTCGGCCACTCCGTTGAGAATAGCGTTTTGTGCGTATTCGGCCAGAGTGCCTTCGGCGTGCCGGCAAAGATAGTTATGAGTGTGATAATCGGCGGGGAGCATCAGGGTTTCTTTATTTTACTGAGAAAATCAGAAGAAGTGACACCGGTGATCTGCAATATTTTATTGCGGCTGGTGTGGCCTTTGAGTATCTGCACGGAACCTTTGGAGATATGCAGCAGATCCGCTATGAACTCGATCAGCAGACTGTTGGCCGCCGAGTCCACGGGCGGAGCGGTGACTTTGATTTTAAGGGAATCACCCATCTCACCGCAGATCTCATTGCGCGACGCGCGCGGCTGCAGCCGTACAGACAGCGTACAGCCGGCGGCGCAGTCTTTTAAGTAAGAGGGGATCATCTTTTCCCGATCGGAAGTCTAACCTTGTGTGACCTTCAGAATGGCGTAATTGCGTTTGCCTTTGCGCAGCAGCAGATACTTGCCGAACATCAGATCCTTTTCGCTTACCATTCTCTGAACATTGTTCTCGCGGATATTGGCCAGATAGATGCCGCCGGCATCCACATCTTTGCGGGCTTGTCCCTTGGAAGGACAAAGTCCGGTGCGTACCAGCAGTTCCAGCAGAGACTTGCCGTCACCGGCCAGCTCAGAGGCCGGGATCTCTGTAGTGGGAACTTCCGCGGCAACATCCTGGAAATTGCGTTCGGAGATACCTTCCACGGAACCGCCGAAGAGGATCTCGCTGGCGCGGATCGCGTCTTGAGTAGCGGCCTCGCCATGGATCAGCTTGGTCATTTCGTATGCCAAAGTCTTATGCGCCGTTCTGGCTTCGGGTTTCTCCTCGTGCTGTTTGGCCAGCTCTTCGATTTGCTCTTTGGAGAGGAACGTATAGAACTTCAGCAGCTTGATCACATCGCGGTCATCCACGCGCACCCAGAACTGATAAAAACGGTAAACACTGGTCTTGTTGGGATCCAGATAAATAGCGCCGCCCAGGCTCTTGCCGAACTTGGTTCCATCCGCGTTTGTCAGCAGGGGGAGCGTCAAACCGTGCAGAGTGACTCCGGACATCTTCTTGCCCAGATCCATACCGGCGGTGATGTTGCCCCATTGATCACTGCCGCCGATCTCCAGCTCACAGCCGAACTCCTTGTTCAGATGACAGAAGTCATAGGCCTGCAGCAGCATATAGCTGAACTCCGTATAAGTGATGCCGGACTCGCTCTGCATGCGGGTCTTTACGCTTTCTTTTGCCAGCATCGTATTGACAGAAAAATGCTTGCCGACATCGCGCAGAAAATCCAGAAAAGAGAATTTTGACATCCATGTGGCGTTATCCACCAGCCTTGCGGGATTTTCCGATCCCGTAAAATCCAGGAAACGTGACAACTGCTCCTTCACACATGCCACATTATGCGCAAGTGTTTCGTAAGTAAGCAACTGGCGTTCAGTAGTTCTGCCGCTGGGATCACCAATACTGCCGGTCGCGCCGCCGGCCAGAGCCAGAACATGATGTCCCGTCAGCTGGAAACGCCGCAGAGTCAATAAAGGAATCAAATTACCGACATGGAGGCTATCTGCCGTGGGGTCGAAACCGCAATACAAAGTCACTTTCTTCTCCGATAACAATTTTGTAACCCCATCTAAATCAGTACAATCGGCAATCAAGCCTCTCCACTTCAGTTCATCAATCACATTCATCGCGATAAATCAAATTTGCAAATATCTACCATGCAGACTGTTTACAGTACATGGCCCCACAAGTATAAAACATTCTGATAACTGTTCAATACCTGAATTCATAATTTTGAGCGAATCTGAAAAAATGAACTCAAAAAAATCTGAAAAAATTTTCAACATCATAACACACTGAAGAATAGAGAGATAAAGAACAAAAGAGAAGGAGGATGAAAAAAAATAG
>JAFZAR010000135.1 GCA_017557085.1 Verrucomicrobiota bacterium
AACCGCGGCTGGACTGGTTCCGTGGTGCGCACAGTCCCGACCAGCCATTTGGTGGACGCAGTCGCGTCGATCTACGGGGTCAAGGTCCACGAGACTCCGGTTGGCTTCAAGTACATTGGCGCGCTGATGGAGTCCGAGCCGATTATCGTTGGTGGTGAGGAATCCGGCGGTCTGTCGGTCAAGGGCCATGTGCCGGAGAAAGACGGAGTGCTGGCCACTCTGCTGATGGCGGAGCTGGTTGCCAAGGAAGGCCGCAGTCTGGGGTCTATCCTCAAGGAGATCCAGGACAAAGCCGGTTACTACTATTCTGATCGAATCAACATCGCTGTGGCACCGGATAAGAAGGCCGGTCTGCTTACCCGTCTGGGCGCGGGCGTGGATCGGATCGGTGATTTCAAGGTTCAGTCTTTGAACAAGATGGATGGTTTCAAGTTCCTGCTGGCTGACGGCGAATGGGTCGCTTTCCGCGCGAGCGGAACCGAGCCCGTTTTCCGGTGTTACATAGAAGCGAGAACACCGGCTCACTTGGAGGCGCTCAAGACGGCCTGCCAGGCTTTGCTGGATTAAATTTTGATGATTTTGATTTTAACTATTTAGATTTAGATACATAAGATATGAAAAAGTTATTATTAGTGTGCAGCCTTCTGGCTGCGGTAGCGTGTGTGCAGGCGGATGTCCAGAAGGAAGATCTGGACACGGATGCCAAGAAAGTCGGTTACATCATTGGTCAGAGCAATGGTTTGTCTATGCTCCAGCAGTATGTAGAGATCGACCCGGATGCCTTTTTCAATGGCTTCAAGGAAGGTTATGCCGGTAAGACGAACGTCTTCTCCGAGGAAGAAGTTCGCGAGATCATGAGCAAGTTCCAGGCCGAACTCCGCGCCAAGGCTGAGGCCAAACGCGCCGAGATGGCCGAGAAGAACCTCAAGGAAGGCGAGAAATTCCTGGAAGAGAATAAGAAAAAGGAAGGCGTCAAGACCACCGAAAGCGGTCTGCAGTACAAAGTCCTCAAGGAAGGTGAAGGCGACCATCCCGCCGCTGACGACACCGTTACGGTCCACTATCGCGGAACCACTCTGGACGGCAAAGAATTCGACAGCTCCTATAAACGCGAGCAGCCCTCCACTTTCCCGCTCAAGGGAGTGATCAAAGGCTGGACCGAAGGTATGCAGCTGATGAAACCGGGTGCCAAGTTTGAATTCTACATCCCGGCTGATCTGGCTTACGGCGAACGCGGCAACCGCGGCATCGAACCCAATTCCACTCTCATTTTCGAGGTGGAGCTGATTTCTTTCACCAAGCCCAAAGCACCGGAACCGGTCAGCGGCCAGAAACAGGTGACCAGCGACATCATCAAGGTCCCCTCCAAGGCTGAGATGGAAAAAGGTGCCAAGCCTGAGATCATCAAGAAAGAGTCCTTGAAAGATAAGAAATAAAGGACATCTGTTAATTTTTTATTAACCCAAAATCGCCATTAGGAATAGAACGAATGGTAGAAAACAGGGGTTAAGGATCATGGTGTGGAGGCGGGACAAATGGCCAAAGGGAATCCTGACATTGTGACCAAA
>JAFZAR010000136.1 GCA_017557085.1 Verrucomicrobiota bacterium
AGCGGCACGCTCGGCTGCGCCCAAAAGTATCCCGAACCCGGCCGCATCGCCATCGGGCATGAATGGGTGAATGATGACAAACTGGCTGAGCTGACAGAACAATATATGCCCGTGATCGTTAAGCGTATCGGCGAGATGGCCAAACAAATCTGCGGCCACGGCGGCATGGATTTCCTAATGACCTGGCGTCTGATAGATTGTCTGCGCAACGGACTGCCGCTGGATATTGACGTTTACGACTCTGTTTCATGGAGTTCCATCACGCCACTGAGCGAGAAATCAGTGCTGGGCGGTTCCATCCCCATGGAGATACCGGACTTCACCCGCGGCGCGTGGAAGACCAATCCCGTCCACGATATTTCGCGCATGGGCGAGAACGCCACCACCGTCCGCAAAATATAGAAGCCGCCCGGTGAACATTTTGATTCCCTTTTAGGGAAAAAACAGACACAATAGGCTCATGAATTTTATGGGCTATTCGTTCTGTTCCCGAAAAAGCCGCTCCAAGCTGGCCGTTGCCGCGGTCTCCATTGGGCTGATGGCTTTCTGTTCCACAACTCTGCTTGCAGAGGATTCCGCGCCCGCGGCTGAAGCTCCTGAGCAGGCAGTTGTTTCTCAAGAATTTGCTTCTCCTTTCATTTCCGCCCTGCCGGTCTGGCCGGAGGGTATGGAAAAAACCAAAAACATCACGATCGGCTACCGTGCTCTGGTCAAGAGACCGTTCGGCGGCAAGGCGACCCTGCGGATGACAGGTCACACGCTGTACCGTATATTCCTGAATGGCGAGTTCATCGGCCATGGTCCGGCCCGCGGTCCGCATGATTTCTATCGCGTGGACGAGTGGGATTTGAGCGGCAAGATGAAGAAGGGCGAGAATCTGCTGGCCATCGAAGTGGCCGGCTACAACGTCAACAGCTTTTATCTGATAGATCGTCCCTCCTTCCTCCAGGCCGAGCTGGTCTCCAAGGACAAGGTCCTGGCCAGCACCGGCGGCAAAGGAGTCCAATTCGAGGCCGTCCGCGTGGAATCCCGTCTGCAAAAGGTCTGCCGCTACAGCTTCCAGCGTCCCTTCACCGAAGTTTACAAGAAGACCCCGGTCTCCGATGCCTGGTTCACTGTGCCGGAAGCAAACCTGACTCCGCTCAAGTGCGCCGTGCAGGAGCCCAAGCAGTATCTGCCGCGCCGGGTTCCTTATACCTGGTTCACCAAGCTGTACCCGACCGCCATCGTCAGCACCGGCACGATCAAGACCGGCATCCAGCCCGCTAATTTCTGGAAGGATCGCTCCATGGTCAATATTGGACCTCAACTGGGCGGTTTCCCGGAAGCCGAGCTGGAAAAGACTCCCAGCCTGGAGCTCCAGACCATTGCCAATGATAAGGTCGAGAAGGTGGACATCGCCTGGGATCGTGAAAAACACTGTCTCCAGATGAAACCCAATGAGTACCGCATCCTGGATCTGGGCGCGAACTCCACCGGATTCATCGGCGCGACCGTGGAAGTGAAAAAGGATACACGCCTTTTCTTCACTTTCGACGAGATCCTCTCCGGCGACGATGTGGACTTTAAACGTCTGGGCTGTGTCAGCGCCATCGAATACGATCTGGCTCCCGGCACTTATTCACTGGAAAGCTTCGAGCCTTACACAATGCGCTATCTGAAGGTCACCACACTGGCCGGCGAATGCACTCTCAGCAATCTTTATCTGCGCGAGTATGCCAACGATGCCGTCTGGCAGGCTGACTTCCAATGCAGCGATGAGCGGATGAACCAGATCTTCCAGGCCGCGCGCCATACTTTCCGCCAAAACGCCATTGACATCTTCATGGACTGCCCCAGCCGCGAACGCGCCGGATGGCTTTGCGACAGCTTCTTCACCTCGCGTGTGGAATACGATCTAACCGGGCAGAGCATCATCGAAAAAGCTTTCCTGGAAGACTTCCTCCTGCCGAAGAAGTTTGAGCATATCCCCGAAGGCATGGTCGCCATGTGCTATCCTTCCGATCACTATGACGGGGTCTTCATCCCCAACTGGTGCATGTGGCTCGTCTCCGAGATCGGCGAATACTACCAGCGCACCGGCGACCGCGAGATGATAGATAAGATGAAACCACGCGTCCTGGGCATCATCAACTATCTGCGCACTTTCAAGAACTCCGACGGTCTGCTGGAGAAACTTCCCAGCTGGGTCTTTGTGGAGTGGTCGCGCGCCAACAGTCTGGTGCAGGATGTAAACTATCCTTCCAATATGCACTACGCCGCTATTCTGGATGTAGCCGCCAAACTCTACGATATGCCCGAACTGGCCGCCGAGGCTTATGTCATGCGCGACATCATCCGCAAACAGTCCTGGAACGGAAAATTCTTTGTGGATAACGCCGTGCGCAAGGACGGCAAACTGGAACTCTCCGGCGAATCCACCGAGATCTGCCAGTACTTTGCCTTCTTCTTCGACCTGGTCACGCCGCAGACTCACGGCGAGCTCTGGAACACGCTGGTGAACGACTTCGGCCCCAAACGCCGCGAAACCAAGAAATGGCCTGAGATACACATGGCCAATCAATTCGTGGGCAACGTCATGCGCCTGGAGCTGCTCTCCCGCTACAACGCCGGAGTGGACAAGATCCTGGATGAATCCGTGGGCTATCTCCTCTACATGGCTGAACGCACCGGCACCCTCTGGGAAAACGACGGCGCTTACGCCAGCTGCAACCACGGCTTTGCCAGCCATGAGATCCGCGTCCTGTACCGCGATGTTCTGGGTGTCAGCTCCGTGGACTCCCTGCGCAAGATCGTCAAGCTGAACATCGGCCAAAGCCCGCTGGAATGGTGCCAGGGCACTCTGCCCACCAAAGACGGTCTCATTCAGATCAAATGGCAGCGCGATGAAAACGGCGAGCTCAAGCTCACCACTAAGCATCCCAAAGGCTGGGTCATCATTGACCAGACCCCGCGCTCTGAATAAAGAGCCGCTTCATTAACAAAACGCGCTGTCATCCCGGCAGCGCGTTTTTTCATTCAAAAATAAAGAACTTTTCTGAAAATTATTTTTTCTTTGTTTTTTCCTCTATTTGCGATTGTAATTCCGTGAAACTACTCAATGCGTTTTGCAAATTTTCTATAATGTCTGATGCCAGCTCATCCGGATCGGGAAGATTATCCAGATCGGCCAGGGATTTATCTTTAATCCAAAATATATCCAAACTCGTTTTATCCCGTGTCAGTATCTCATCTATGGTAAATTTTCTCCATCGTCCTTCGGGATTCTTTTCCGACCATGTTTCTTTCCGCTTGGCTCTGTTTTCCGGCTTGTAACAGGCAACAAAATCGTCCAGATCGCTTTCCTTCATTGGATTCTGTTTCAGTGTAAAATGCTTGTTTGTTCTGAAATCATATATCCAAATCACCTTTGTTTGTTTATTCGGACTTGCGGGACGCTTATCAAAAAAGATGACATTTGCTTTTACTCCCGGCTTGTAGAAAATACCTGTCGGCAGCCTTAAAATCGTGTGAAAATCCGTTGTTTCCAAAAGTTTTTTGCGAACAGTCTCACCTGC
>JAFZAR010000137.1 GCA_017557085.1 Verrucomicrobiota bacterium
GCTTCGGCTGGCAAACAGCTCGAAACAGCCGCGGTTGCCGCAGTTGCACTGCTCCCCGTTCACATCCAGCACCGTATGACCGATCTCCCCGGCAATCAGATTCGTTCCGCGGTAGAGCTGACGGTTCAGGATCAGACCGGCACCGACTCCCGTTCCCAGAAAGATGCCGACCATGTTCACCGGTTTGGCTTTCAATTCATGGTGATAGATGCCCAGAGTAGCTACATTGCAGTCATTCTCCACAGACACAGGGATCTGCATGACCTTTTACAGATGTTTTTTGAGGGGAACATTTTCCCAGTCCAGATTCCCGGCAAAAATAACATTGCCCTTGGCATCGATCGAGCCCGGAGTCCCGATCCCCAAACTGACAATAGACTTTTTCTCAATATCGAAATCATCCACTAAATCCGAAGCGCAGCGGGCGATCCTCTCGACCACTGAAGCAAAGCCGCGTTCGGGTTTTGTGCGCATTTTATTGCGTCCGACCAGGTTCAGTTCCTCATCGAACAGCCCGGCCAGTATCTTGGATCCTCCCAGATCGATCCCCAGGTAATACTTCCGCATGATCAGGTATGGGTTGTTTTTTTGTTGGAGAGCAGCTTCTGGACCTCTTTCTTGAGAATGGCGTGAACCACCTCCACACTGTGATTCGCGTCCACAATGGTGAAATGATAGATCTTCTGCAGCTCACGGTACTTCTCCATCATCAGCTGCTGGAACTTGGAGAAACTCTCGAACCAGTCCTGGCTGAGACCCAAGTCCATACCGCTTTCCCAGTAGTCCAGCGAATGACTCTTGAGGAAATTGCGCTCGATCAGCTTTTCAGCGGAGACATTTAAATAAAAAACGGCATCAGGTTCCAAGGCAATCCCGTAGAGGTTCTTGACCCATTCAGGATTCATGCCGCGAACCAGATCGCGCGCCATCAAAGTGTAAATATAACGATCGGCCAGGACCATGCGGCCCGCTCGCAAAGCCGGAAGGATGACATTCTCCAGCTGATCGGCAAAGTCGGTCGCGTAGAAAAGACTCATCGTTCTGTGGCTGAGACGGTTGCTATTCTTGGCCAGCTGCAGTTCCTCGCTGACCAGCGTAGAGCGCTTCAGACCCACCTGCACCGTCGCGTGGCCGCTGCCTTCCAGCCAGTCCACCAGCTTGGCAATCTGAGTGGAACGTCCCGAACCATCGGCGCCTTCCACAACGATCAGCTTGCCTTTCAAGGTGTTCACATCCACTCCGGGGATGCCGGCACCGTAGAACTTCCGTTCAGTTTCGGTCAGCAGCTGGATATTGGTGTAGCTGGCATACTTCTCACGATCTCTGGAAAGCCTTTGTCCGACCACTTTGCGGGTCAGATTCCGTTTCCCGGCTAATTTCTTCACTGTTTTCTTCCGTGTCTTCATCTCTCTGCTTTCCTCCTATTTAGGCAGCGCAAACCGGCTCAGATCCAGCTGACTGGCAACCAGTTTTCTCACTTCTGACTGTTGTTTCTCGATAGAACCGTTCGCGTCTATCACGGTGAAGCCGAACTCATCTTTCATCTCGACATACTTCTCCAGCATCCTGCCCTGGAAGATCTTAAAGCTCTCCTCACGGGTCGGTGCCAGATGCAGATCCATTCCGGCCTCGAAGAACTTCAGCTCCGGCCGTCCGGAAAGGATGCGTCCCAGAGAAACCTCCAGATCCGCCTTGAACAGGAACGTCAGATCCGGTTTAACGGCAAAACTGTAAAGCTCATGCACCCAGTCCGGGTCACAGCCGCGGACGGTGTCGCGCACATAAGCGGTAAACACATACCTGTCGCACAGAACGATATAACCGGCCTTGAGCATGGGAGCCAACTGGCGGTCATAGCGATCGGCAAAATCCGTCGCGTGGATCAGACTGAAAGTTGTGGGAGTGAGCAGCTCCTTCTTTTTACCTTTGGAAGTGGCGCTCTTGACCAGCTCCGAAGAGTTCCATTGACTGAAAAAGACCTTCAGTCTCTGGGACTCCAGCCAACGGCGCAGAAGCTGGATCTGGGTACTTTTCCCGGAACCGTCCACGCCTTCTACCGCTATCAATTTTCCTTTAAATTCTGTTTTAGCCACAATAACCTCAACATCTGCCCTCAAAGTACACCCAAAACAGTCAGAAGTAAATACAAAATCACCTATTTTCAAACATCTTTGAGCTTGTCTGCGAGTAATGTTTTAAATAGAATGGAGGCCACTGTTACAAGCAGATACGGCTGAACAGTGTCTGTTTTTGAACGCATGAGCAGCAAAATAAATGTAATCGGTAAAAACTATATCGCCTTGGGGATCGAAGGCGGCGGCACTCATACTGTCGCCGTGTGGGCAGATCCCAGCGGCCGGGAAATACAACGCAAAGAATTTGGATGCGGCAATGTCCGTCTGCTCAATGATAAAGAACTGATCAGCCTGCTGACTCAGATCCGGGAATCGGGACACAACATCCCTATCCCTGTCCACAGCATCTGCGCCGGAATGGCAGGTGCTGTCAATGACGCTGACAAAGAACGTGTAAAAAAAGCCATCATTTCTGTTTTCGGCACTGTTTACACGGTGGTCTGCAGCGATCTGCAAACACCTCTCTACGCAGCGGAGATCCCCGAAGGCAGTTTCCCCGTTCTCGTGCTGAGCGGCACAGGAAGCTGCTGCTACACAGAATCTCCCGATGGTCTCCACACCTATAAATCCGGCGGATGGGGGCATCTGCTGGGTGACCGCGGCAGCGCGTACCAGATCGGGATCCGTTCTCTGCGGACTTGTCTGACTCTGCTGGATACGACAGGAGAACTCCCCGTGCTGGGACAAAGACTCCTCGCCTTTCAGCTGCTGAACTCACCCGAAGACTGGATCAACTGGTCACTGAAAGCCGCCAAAAGCGACATCGCC
>JAFZAR010000138.1 GCA_017557085.1 Verrucomicrobiota bacterium
CATATCCATGATATTGTTGAAATTCGCCGCGACATACGCCGCCGCGATAGAAAGTACAATGCCGCCCACTGTCGAACAGCGGCCCATCCACAGATAGTGTTTATCCGAAGCGTTCCTATTGATGTAACTCTGATAAATATCATAAGTCCAGACAGTATTGAAAGCCGTCGTATTGCCGGCCATACCGGACATGAAGGAAGCCATCAGTGCGCACAATCCCAGACCCAACAGACCCGCCGGGAAGTATTTGTGCAGCATCATCGGAATGACCAGGTCATAATCCAGCTCAACGATCGGTTTATTGGTCTTGTCCAGCTTCAGCGAGCCATTCTTATTCTTCTTGTAAACGACCTCGCCCACCATGCCGTCGGCGGTGGATTTCATATTCATGACCTTCGGTGGGACCAGACCACGTCCACCGGTCACTGTAAGGTCTTCAATACTGGGAACATTGAACTTGGCAAGACGCTCCGCCAGAGCCGGATTGTTCTGTTCGATCTGCTGTGTGATCGCTGTGTCGGCTCTCTTTTCCAGAACCTTGTCCGCCATCGGAGCGATACCGATCGCCAGCATACCGGGCAGGATCACCAGCAAGGGGAAGAACATCTTGGGGATAGCCGCGATCAGAGGCGTTCTGCGGGCCGCGCTCATGCTGTTAGCGGCCATAGCACGCTGCACCACCAGGAAGTCCGTACACCAGTAACCAAAGCTCAGCACAAAGCCCAGGCCCATCACCAGGCCAAACCATTCCACGCCCATCGGGTTCGCAGCTGCGTCACCCATGAACTTCCATGAGTGCGTCAGCGCGTCCGGGTTCATGCTCTCGCCCAGCACCTCCGCGCGGAACCATCCTTCCTGTGCCAGACGGGCTTTGATGCCTTCCCAGCCGCCGACATTGTAAATGCCCAGGAAAACCAGAGGGATAAAACCAAACACGATCAGGAAGAACTGGATGACCTCGTTATAGATAGCAGAGGTCAGACCGCCCAGGAACGTGTAAACCAATACGATAAAAGCAGAGACCAGTACACAGGTATTGAAGTCCCAGCCCAGGAGCAGGTTCAGCAGTTTGCCCATTGCGTACATGGAGATACCGGAAGAGAACACCGTCATCACCGCGAAAGAAATGGCATTGAAACCGCGAGTTTTTTCGTCAAAACGCAGCTTCAGGTATTCCGGAACGGAACGCGCGCGTGAACCATAATAGAACGGCATCATGAAGATACCCACAAAGATCATCGCCGGGATGGCGCCGATCCAGTAAAAATGGCTGGTCGCGATGCCGTACTTGGCACCCGACGCACCCATGCCAATGACCTCTTGAGCACCCAGGTTCGCGGAAATAAACGCCAACCCTGTGATCCAGGCCGCGATGGATTTGCCTGAGAGGAAGAAGTCCTCACTGGTTTTCATAAACCGTTTCAGCGCAAAACCTACCCCCACCACAAACAGGAAATAGATCAGCAGCACTGCCCAATCCACTCCCGCCAATGTGAATTTCGGAATCGTATAAGTTAATATATCACTCATAAACTTGGAGTTATTGTCTCAGTCTTCAACCCTTCTGTCAATTCCCAACTCGCAAAAACACCGTTTGTAGATTATAACTTATTCATTAATAAGATATAATATAGATATACAACAGCATACTCTTTTGGTGAAAATCTCGAATCAGACATTTACAACGGAGTCTCGCTTATAAATAAACACTCTATTCAAACAATTCAGATTTTAATTCAGGGGCATCCAAATCTACACGATAGAGCACTTGGTTATAATCGTAACGAGCTGTCGGGTATTCGTTTCCGGAAAATTGTTTTGAATAGGAACCCTCTAACAATAGATAGGAACAATCTTTGGGAAGGAGTTCCGGATGCAGTCTGGGATTATAAAAAGTATAATGATCATGCGTTATGACTTTTACAGCCTTTTTCCAAGGTCCTGTCGGGGAAGGTGCTTCCGTGTACCAAACCTCACCCAGAAAAGAACTGCCCCCCTGTTCAACAAAAATCGAGACCCAGCGCTTTTTATGTTCACTCCATTGCATCGAACCGGAATGCAAACGAACCTGAGACTCGTCTTTCACGGAGGAAAGCACTCTTGGAGTCGAAACACTTTCCCAGTTTTCCGGCTCCAGCCAGGCTTCATAAGTCGCCCGGCATCTCATATTGGGAAGCGGACTGCCAAAATACACCCACTCCACGCCTTGCTCATCCGTGTAAAAGGCCTGATTCCCTTCCGGGCATGACGGCGCGTCTTTTCCAGAAGACTTGTTCCAAAGTACTTTTACGGACTCAAACTCTTCCTTTTCATCATTCCAAACGGCCAGACCTTTTTCATAAGCCTGCAAAAAGTTTTTGATCTTGCTGTAAACCGTGCAGAGGTGTTCTTTTCCATCTTTGTCCTTCAAGGACAAAGTTCCTCCGATCCAAATCGGTCCCTCACTGGGTAAAGGAATGACTCCTCGTGGCTTGCCCTCCTGATTCTTGAATAGATCATATTTTATTTTGACCGGCGGCTGACCGGGATATGCCCAAGTCTCAGGAAGAGGTGTCTTTGCCGCGCTGGTATTAAATATTCCCAAAGGATAAGGTGAAAGCGAAGTATCCCCCCAAGCCCAGAATATATGATCCTTATAAGGAGTCGTTTGCACCGTATCACAGCCGACCACTCCGGCATCCTGCCAGTCCATATCCGTCCCGCATTTCTGGCTCTCCGCGAACAATCCGCTGCCCGTCAAACGTCCCAGTCTCTTGGCTATCATATCGCGATTGACTTTGACAACGGCCTTCCCTCCGGAGACAGGTTTCAGTCTCGCGCCCCGGTAACCAAAGCCATCTTTGGGGACGGAATACCCATGGCTGGTAATATCGAACCACACCTCTTTTCCCATAAGATCCGGTTCATAAAACGCGATGACACCGGCATTATCCGTTACAAAACGAATGTTTTCCACTGTTTTGAATTCGACCAGAGGAACCGGCCAATTATTCTCAGCATCAACTACTTCAATCCTGAAATAAGGATTTTGTCCTGTACCTTTCTCGACTTGTGCCTGTCCCCAAAACGTGCACAACCCTAAGAAACATCCTAAAAAAATCGATTTTTTCATCATACTCTGTTAATAGCCACTAACAGGGGCAAACTAGCAAATCAACAGCTGCTAATTCAACTCTTTTCTTTCAAAAAATAAATGAATTGCTGCAAAAACTATTTGCATTTTTCCTCATCTCTGGCAGAATAGGTCGGCCTCTCCATGAAGGAGCTGGCCTGTGGTGTAATTTATTTTTTGCTATGTCATTGCATAATAGTTTGAAAGGGGCTTCTTCCCTGGGTGCGAAACGGAACGTTCTCAAACGTCAGGAACGCGTTGAGGTTTTGAAGAAGCGTAAAGAGTGGCGTGAAGGAGACCGGGTTTTCAATCTGAAGAAAACCAAGTTCGTTGCCTAACCTACTGATTTTATTTTCTGTGATTTAAGGAATTATCCAACTCTTAAGAGGAGGATTTTCCTTTTTCTTTTCTAGGTGAACCGCTCTCCAAATGAAGAACAATCTTTGGTCCGTCTCCAGAAATTTCTTTCTGAAGCCGGGGTTTGTTCTCGGAGAGCAGCTGAACAGCTGATCATTGAAGGGCGTGTGGCGGTAAATGGACGCCGCATTACTACTTTAGGCACAAAAGTCTCTCCATCGGAAGACCGTGTCACTGTAGATGGCGCTGAGGTCAAAGCCCGCAGAAAACTCTATATCGCCTTGTACAAACCTCGTGATGTCGTTTGTACTCGTAAAGATCCCCAAGGACGTCCAACCGTATTGGATTTCCTTCCTCCGGAAATGCAGCATGTTTATCCTGTTGGCAGGTTAGACTATGATTCTGAGGGGCTTATTCTATTAACCAGCGATGGTGAATTGTGTAATCATATAACACACCCATCATCTGGTGTAGATAAAATTTATTACGTTGAGGTTCAAGGAGCTATTAAAAAAGAAACCATCTCCAAAATGCTCAAGGGCATTTACCATGAAGGCGATTTTTTAAGAGCTTCGGCAGTTAAGATTTTACGGTCGAATAACACACGCACCTGCCTGACGATCACGCTTCGGGAAGGCAAAAACAGAGAAATCCGGCGGATACTGGATTCATTGGATCAGATCGTTCTGGTCCTTCGTCGGGTGCAGGTCGGACCGGTAAAATTAGATAAATTAGCATTAGGCAAGTGGCGGTTATTGACAAAAACCGAAATACAGTTTTTACTTAACACATGAGTGTGACGAGATATTTCTTAATTCTCTCTCTGGCGGTTCTGGGACAAGTCGCGGTCTCTGCCGATCAGGGAGCTGTGGTAACAGGAGATCGGGTAAATGTGCGATCCGATATATCCACAAACGCGGATATTATTGAAAAGGCAACAAAGGGAGCAAAGTATATTGCGGTTGAACGTGATACCATTAATCCCCCCATCGAAGGAATGCCCGCGAACTGGATCAAAGTTCGTCTGAATTCCTCTCCTGTTTACATCAAAAGCGATTTATTAAACGAGGATGGCTCGGCCAAAACCACCCTCAATCTCAGAGAAGGTCCCGGTACGACCTACAAAAAAGTAGGCCAACTGAAACAAGGCGAAAAAGTCGTTATTCTGGGAACGGGAAATGGATGGTCAAAAGTTGAAGGACCAGAGTCTTTTGGATACATTGCCGAAGATTATATCCAATTGACCGGACCTGTTGAAAAATCATCAGCCCCGGAAGTTAAAAACGAAAAAACGGAGAAACCCGCACCAGAAAAAACAATTGCCTCCGCTATTACTATAAAACCCGCTGAGGCTAAACCTGTTAAAGTTGAAGAGCACAAGACAGAGCCAGCTCCGACCGAGAAAGAAGCTCCGGAAATTGTTGAAGTCCAGGTAGAAGAACCGACTCCTGTTATTATTCCTCCTGAACCGGTCGCTCCTGTAGCTCAAGCAGAACAACCTGCCGAAGAAAAGAATGTCGCTCCAGAAGCTGAAAATCCGGCTGAAGAAGTAGTTGCGGGAAAAACAGAGAAAAAACAGATCGTGATAGTTCCTGTCAGCACACAAACCAATAGTGTTACTGAAACCGTTACTGGAACCGCTGAGACCGGCCGCATTGTACGGCGTGAAGGGATCGTCCGGTTGAATGAAAGCCCGGCTGCTCCTACTCCTTATTCGTTGTATAACATTTACGACAGAAGGATGATGAACTTCTTATACATTACCAAAGACAATGAAATTTCTCTTAAACCGTATTCCGGAAAGAAAGTCATTGTCACTGGTCCTGAATCTTTGGATTCCCGCTGGAAAAATCACCCGCTCCTGACAGTAAAAACGATTGAGTTGAGGAACCAATAAACTCAATGATAAATAACCTCATAGATGGGAAGGCCATTGCCGCCGCCATACACGAAGAAACGGCACAGGAAGTTGCTTCCCTGCTAAAGCAAGGGATCCAGCCGGCGGTTGCCTTTGTCCGGGTGGGTGAAGACCCTGCTTCTAAGGTATATGTGGGAATGAAGGAAAAGATGGCTGCCAAGCTGGGCATCAAGTCTATCCTTCACATTCTCCCGGAATCAACTTCAGAGGCAGAGCTTCTGGTGCTTTTAAATAAACTCAACGCAGATCGATCGGTTCATGGCATTCTTGTCCAGGCTCCGCTCCCTAAGCATATTGATCAGGCCAGAGTCTTTGAAACCGTTCTTCCAAATAAAGATGTGGATGGTTTTCATCCTGTCAATGTAGGTAAATTACTACTGGGTGATACCAATGGATTTGTCCCCTGCACTCCCGGCGGCATCCATGAATTGCTCATTCGTTCCGGAGTTGAAACAAGCGGCGCAAATGTGGTCATCCTCGGCAGAGGAAACATCGTCGGCAAGCCAATGGCTTCTATTCTGATGCAAAAAGGCCCTCACGCCAACGCCACCGTCACGATCTGTCACTCTCGTTCACGCAATATAGAGTCCATCTGCCGCAACGCGGATATTCTTATTGCCGCTCTTGGTGTCGCGGAATTTGTAAAAGCCGACATGGTCAAACCGGGGGCAGTCGTCATTGATGTGGGAGTCAATCGGATCAATGACGCTAATGCGCCTAAGGGATATCGCCTTGTAGGTGATGTGGATTTCAACGCAGTCCAACCGATTGCCGGTAAAATTACACCCAACCCTGGCGGGGTCGGGCCTATGACTATCGCCATGCTGATGAAAAATACTGTTCGCGCAGCTAAAATGGCAAATTTAAAACAATAATACTTAAACAATAAACTTAAAAATAATATGAATGCTTCTCGTATTTTGCCCGATTTACAGGCATCCCTGCTCTGTGAGGATGTTCGTGTTGAATCTTCAGGCAATTTTATTATCGTCGGCGTCATCTCCGAAGTGCGGGTTCCCCAGCTTCCCATTGCCGCCTATAAACTGTGTGTCTTCAATCGCTGGACTGCCGGTGTTGGTGAATTCAATCAGGAAGTTCGCTTAGTCGCTCCAGACGGAACGACCGTACTGCGCAAGAGCGCTTTCAAATTCGCACTTCAAAGCCCGGTTCAAAATACCACAAATGTGTCTGTATTTGGACAAGTGGAATTCAAAGAACAAGGCGTTTACACGATCGAAATTTTGATTGATGAAGTGATGAAACTGCGTATCCCGGTTCCTGTTGTTTTAGTACAAAAACAGCAGCCTAAGCAGCAGCCTCCTCAAAATCAGTAAACAACGAATATGTATTAAACGAAAAACGGCCTTTGGCCGTTTTTTTGTTTTTCAGAAAATCCAGAAATCGTGAACAGTGAAGCTACATTTGCGCCCAATACATTTCATAAAGAGCAAACTGTACTTCCTTTGTGATATTGGTGTAAGCCAGAGACACTTGATAGCCCTGCTGCTTATTCCCGGTACATCCGACCACCACTCCTTTAAAATCCACAATCTTTTTTGTTTCAGGATGTTCCACCTGCAAGTGCATCTCCGTGTATAATTCCACTTTTCTTTCGGAGAAAAACTCTAATCCTGCCTCACGGATCTTATAAGAATTCGCAGGCAATAATTGAGTAACTACATCCTCATTATTTGAATCTGGAGATGAATATGATTTATCTAGCCGAGCCACAATATCATCTATGTTTAGAATATCACACTCTAAAACACCAGAGGTAAAAGTAGCACACTCTTATCTAAACGTCAACTGAACCAACCTTAAAAAATAAAGTTTATACATTGTCGGGGTGTGATTCACTCAAAGGCGACATCGTCCGCAGCTTAGCAATGATCCCCGGCAAGTATTTTAAAACATGATCCACATCCTCCGCGGTCGTGTAACGGCTCAGGCTGAAACGCACACTTCCTCTGGCTTCCATCGGGGAAAGTCCCATCGCGTTCAAAACATGAGACGACCCCGAACCGGTCGTACAAGCGGATCCGCTGGAAGCACAGACTCCCAACTGATCCAACAGCATCAAAATAGCCTCTGCCTCAATATAGCTGAAAGTGATGTTACTGGTATTAGGCAAACGCAGTTCTCTATTTCCATTCAAATGCGTATGAGGGACCGCGGATAATATCCCCTGCTCCAAACGATCACGGAGTTCCTTCACGCGGGTTTTTTCCTCTTTTATAGAAGCCAGACTCAATTCCGCCGCTTTGCCAAAACCAACGATATAAGGAACATTCTCCGTACCCGCGCGGCGTTTATTTTCCTGATGGCCGCCCATCACATACGGCTGAAAAGGGGTGCGATGCTTTATGTAAAGCAATCCGATCCCTTTAGGCGCGTGCAGTTTATGTGCAGAAAGAGAAAGAAAATCAACGCCTAGTCTCTGGACATCTATCTCTAATTTTCCCGGAGTTTGAACCGCGTCTGTATGAAACAACACTCCGGCTTTCTTGCATATCTTCCCCACTTCCTCTATAGGAAAGATGACACCCGTCTCATTATTAGCATACATCAGCGAGACAAGCGCCGTATCCGGCCGAATAGCGGCAGCCACTTGTGCCGGATCTAATGTTCCATCGGGATTCACCGGCAGATAGGTCACGTCATACCCCTTACGCTTCAAAAATTGCGTCTGATTCATGATCGCGGAATGCTCTACCGCGCTCGTGATCAAATGACGTTTGCCGGTCGTCTCAAGGGCACTGAAAATAGCCGTATTATCACTTTCGGTTCCACAGCTGGTGAAAACAACTTCACGAGGCTCGGCATGGATCAACGCCGCGACTTTTTCCCGTGCTTCCTGGATTGCGCCGCTCAGATGATGCCCGAAAAAATAAGCACTGGATGGATTTCCCCATTCTGTTTGAAAGTACGGCTTCATCGCCTCAAACACTTCCGGGGCAACCGCCGTTGTCGCGTTATTATCGAAATAATATACTCTGCGCTCTTCCATAAACATTAAATTTCAAAGAGATCTGAAGATTCTCCAATAATCAGCATCGCTGCTTTTTCCAGTTGTTCGGTATTTCCCGATAACACAATATAATCCCCTGCTTTTAATTTTTCATGTCCCCTGGGACTTAAAATCATAAATGAATTTCTTTCAATAGAAATGATACTCGCTCCGCTTTTTGTATAGATATCCAGCTCATTGAGTCGTTTCCCGATTCCAGCCATACCGTCTTTCATTTCAATTAAACGTGTATCATTTGCCAAAACATTCGCTTTTTTCTGAGAATCATTCTCTTCTTTGCTCTTCTTTACTCCCCTTAGAATAGTCTCGACCTCAATTTCCGCTTTTTGGTAAATACGCTCAAAAAATCTTCTAAAAGGATAAGCGATCAACACAGCGATCACTGACAATGCATAAGCATAGATCCAATATGTATGAAAAATCAATATGCTGATCAGAAGCAACCAATAAACCCCCAATGCACCAGCAGCAGTGCAATATATGATCCGCTCAAACCGTTTCTGAAAAACGGCTAAATTAGCAGGCAATGCTTTCTGTACGATCAAGTGAGCCAGAGCACAATGATTTTCATGGGTAATCAGGATAAACGGCGCGCAGAGAATCACCCCAACCAAAAAAAAGCTATCATTCACTAAGTCGAGAAGGCTTATCCCGGCAAACAATATGACTTGAGGGATATATTCATCTATCACTTTGAAAAGAACAACGGTCATGATCATGATCCCAGTGATACTTACGAGGTTCAATATGTTTTTGATACAAAGCCTCTTAGCATAATCTGACAGCGGATCTCCTTTATTTTCAATTCCCGTATGCTGATACCAGTTGATATAAATCCCGAGTGTCTGCATCAGCACCTTGGGGATCAATTTGTTACACACACAGATGATCCTGTCGGAATTAGAAAATATAAATGGAGTTACCAGCATTGTCGCGATGGCAACCGATACACATATAGGATAAAGCTGTTCATTCACAACATCCAGACTCATCCCCAACGCCAGAACAATGAAACTCACTTCACCTACATTACACATTCCCAGTCCGACCTTCATCGAAGTCGGAAATGGATTCCCCGTAGCCAAAGTACCTAAAACGCAAGCCACGGTTTTAGCGATCACAACAATCACACAAAGAATTAAAATTTGAGGCCAATACTGAATGACCGCTTTGGGGTCGATCATTGTACCAACGACCACAAAGAAAATAGCGGAAAACATATCCTTGATAGGCTGCACAACTTTTTCCACATCATGAATGGAGTGTGTTTCCGCAATCAAAGCCCCGATAATAAACGCGCCCAAAGCCGTGCTGTATCCCAAAACTTCCGCTAACTGAGCCATTCCAAAACAAAGACCTAAAGAAGTAATTAAAATCAGCTCTTTTTTCTGGGAACGTTCCACGTAATTCATCAACCGAGGCACTAACAGCAGACCAAATATGAGTACCAAAACAAAAAATAACCCCAATTTTCCCAATGTCCCGGTTATGTTGCTCACTTGAATGGTTCCAGTCACGGCTACACCGGCCAAAATAGCCATTAAGGAAATACTGATAATATCCTCTACAACAGCGATCCCAATAATGATCCCGGCAAACCGTTCTTTTAAAAGCTTTAACTCCGCCAGTGTCTTGGAAATGACCATCGTTGAAGATGCCGACAGGATCGCTCCAAAAAAGAGACAATCCATCATTTCCCATCCAAAGATCTTACCGACAACACAGCCCACAGTAAACGTGATAGCGACTTTTATCCCTGTCGCGATCGATGCCGACATACCCACCTGTTTAAATTTGCGAATACTGAATTCCAGTCCCAGAGAAAACATCAGCAAGACTATCGCCATATCAGACATCATCTCCAGGTTTTCCTTATTTTTCAGTCCCAACCCAAAAAACGCAGGCGTATGAGGTCCCAGCAGAAAACCGGTAACGATATATCCTAAAATGTTAGGCTGTTTGAAACGATGAAAAATCAGCAGTGCCACACCGGCAACGAACATAACTACCGCGAAATCCCGAACAAATAATTCTTGAGCTTCCATACTCTCTCAACAGACTATGATTAAATCCTTCTTTTCACAAAAAAGCAAGAATCAAACAGTTATAAATCAGATATATCTCTTATTTTTTCCAAATCGGATATATAAAAAAAACCCGGTCGAACCGGGTTCTTCAAAAGAATATCTAAAAATTATTCTTCAGCAGGTTTCCAATTGCGTTTCGGCGGTTTGACAACCAATCCCTTTTTGATCGCTTTAGCGGAAACCAAAACATAACGGACTTGTCCATCCACCACGGCGCGTACACGTTGGAGATTCGGCATAAAGCGGCGTTTGGTAATAGCCGTCACGTGCTGACCGATACCACCCTTCTTCTTCGCTTTACCACTGCGCCAAATAATACTACCCTTAATGGGACGCTTACCAGTTAATTCACAAATACGAGCCATATACTCTTCTCTCTTCTCTCTCTTCTCAACCTCTATCTCTGCAATAGAGGGCAGTCATTGTAAAATAAAACACTGACAAGTCAAGACTTCATCATCAAGACTCGCCTTTCAATCGCTTCAAACCACCCAGCACATCGCGCGCCAGATCCGGTCTGTTCATTAGCTCCAGGTGGATACCGTCCACTCCTTCGCTTACTAACTCTTGAATTTGTTTGATGGCGTACTCAACGCCAGCGCGGTACATATCTTCGTCTGAATCACCGTACTTGTCAAGCATTATCAAAATTTTTGACGGCATTGAGGCTCCGCACATACTCAAAATACGACGTATCTGCCGTCCGTTGAACATCGGCATGATCCCCGGAATGATCGGAACTTTGATTCCCATCTTCCGTACTGTATCTCTGAAATGCCAGAAAAGTTTATTATCATAAAAGAGTTGCGTGATTAAAACATCTACCCCGCAATCTACTTTTCTTTTCAGATTTTCCCAATCCTTGTCAATATATTTGCAGTCTTGATGACCTTCCGTGTACGCGGCGGCGGCAATATCAAAATCCCCATGTTTCCGAATATAGGTAATCAATTCCGAAGCATATTTGAATTCCCCTCGTGAAAAATCAAAATCCGGATTATTGCGCGGTGGGTCTCCTCTCAGTGCCATGATATTGGATACTCCATTTTGGTGAAGTTCTTCCAAAATACGATCCACTTCATCATGGGTTTGGCCCACACAAGTCAAATGAGCCATCGACTCCAAACCATATTCTTTACGGATCCGGGTGGCGATCTCTACCGTTCTTCCGCGGGAACTTCCTCCAGCTCCATAAGTTACACTAATAAAATCGGGAGAATACTGTTTAAAATCACCAATCACATCCATCACTTTTTCCAGCGGGATATCCGGTTTGGGGGGAAATACCTCAAACGAAAGTGCAGGAACAGATGATTTATAAATTTCTGATAGTTTCATCATCTATGATTTCTCTCAGAGTAATTTCTCTAAGCGGCGTTTATTGACGCTACTCAGTTCAGGATGCATTTTTTTCAGGATTTTGTCAATTTTGCGCTTTCTTTATCCGCGACAAAAAAAGCGGAGAGTTTTCCACTCTCCGCCCTGTGCATCATAAAATTATACTTTGCCTAACTTCTTCAGTCCTTCAAAGTCGCCGCGGGCGGACTTGATGGAGACCTCCGGATTGGCTCCGCGTTCATTTTCCAGGATATAGTACTGGGTTCCATGACTTTCGCAGAACTTGAAGACCTCATCCCATTTCACATCACCGGAACCAAGATAGGTATTCACATCGCCGCCATGCTCTTTGATATGGATGGTACGGCCGCGTTTAGGATACTTCTTCAGAATAGTCAGCGGATCCTGTCCGGCATCCAGACAGTTGCTGGTATCCAGCTGCATGATGACTCTCTTATCCGTATTGCCGAAGAAAACATCCCACGGTATCTGACCATCGATCGCGTGAAAATCATGTGAATGAGCATGATAACCTACCCACATCTTTTCTTTGCGGGCGATCTTGGACATGGCGTTGAATTCATCAGCCAGCTTCTTCCATCCGTCAATGGTCTCACCATTCATATAAGGACAAATCAGGAACTTATTGCCAATGATCTGATTGAATTCGATCGTCTTCTTCAGCTCATCTCCCTGCAGTGTGTTCAGACCGGTATGGGTTCCGTAGCACTTCAAACCATTGTCATCCAGCAATGTACGTAATTCCTGGGCAGTTCTGCCGTGATAACCGGCAAACTCAACGCCGCTGAATCCGATCTCCTTGACGATCTTCAGGGTTCCGGGCAAATCCTTGGCACAGGCTTCACGAACGGAATACAGCTGTAATCCCACGGGAATCTTCTTTTTGGCCGCTTCCGCGACAAAAGACAAACGGGTTCCCAGCACGGCCGCGACCGCGCCAGTCACGCTCAAACGAATAAAATCACGACGAGAGCAACCTCTCAAACTATTTGATGAATTCATAACTTTTCTTTCTTCTAAGCCGGAACTCTCACACTTTCGAGAGGACATTCCCGCTTACCGCAAAGTATTTTAGGAAAATCCACAACGCAAGTCGAGCCCTGATGCGCTAAAATTTATAAAAAACATTCTCCTCTTGCAAATCCGCCAGATTCAGACTATAATACACCCGCTTCGGATGTTAGAAATAACAACAAAATAGAGTGATAAAATATGAATAATAGAAAAAGTTTTTTACTGGCTTGTGTCATTTCTTTGGGAATGGCCGCGGGGCTTTCGGCCGC
>JAFZAR010000013.1 GCA_017557085.1 Verrucomicrobiota bacterium
GAAAAGCGGAAAGACTTTGATAACGCGGCAGTTTTGCTGAATAAGTTTCTGAAGGCCGTCCTCGATGGATGGCTGACCGTAGCGGAATCCCCATTCGACGGGGATGCCTAGTTTGGATTGCAGAACGTCCTGCTGGCGATGTGAAATAACGATCAGGGGACTGCCTTCAGGAGTCCAGACTGCCTGATAATGGCTCAGAGAGCGGCGGACACGGGTGCGCAGGATGATCCCGTGGACCAGAAGCCAGCGTTTCCAGAGGGGAAGATCGATGATATGAGGATCCATGAGGAACTGCGCCAGGTATCGCCTCACCGCCTGAGTCGTCGGGGCAGAGGGCGATCCGGTATTACAAAGGAGTATCCCGTCCGGTTTCACTCTGCGGAGATTGAAACACAGATTGTTTGACAATTCAATCAGGAATCGGTAATTAGTTACGGGCGTTTGCCGAGGGCAAGCGCGGAATGAAACTGGAAATATGAAAAACTGGGTAGAAGATTACATTTGTCAGTTCAAGGCGACCGTGGATACCATACCGGCCGAGAGTGTCGCGGAGTGGATAGAGATCCTGCGCAAGGCTTACAAGGAAAATCATCAGATCTTTGCGTTTGGTAATGGCGGAAGCGCTTCCAACTGTTCGCATTTTACGTGCGATCTGGGCAAAGGCAGCTCGATCAGCATGGGCAGTCCTTTTCATTGTCTGAGCCTGAATGACAATGTGGCCTGGATGACGGCTATCGCCAATGACTTCAGTTACGAGGATGTGTTTGTGCGCCAGCTGGAAAACTATGCCAAGCCCGGTGATGTGCTGATCAGTTTCAGCGTGAGCGGCAATTCACCCAACTGTGTGAAGGCGATCGAATGGGCCAACGCTCACGGGATGACTTCGCTGGTCGTGGTGGGTGCCAAACGCGGACGCATGGCGCAGCTGGCGACCAAGGCGATCGTGGTGGAATCCACGCATTATGGACGGGTGGAGGATGCCCAGATGATGGTGGGGCATATCCTTTGCTACGCGTTCATGGAAAACGCCGACAAAATGAAGGCGTAACACACGGATTTGATTTGTTATGACGAGAGGCACGGGGAATGAACCGTGCCTTTTTTATTGAGCCAGGAAGCCTTCTTTGGTGGCGATGCGGACGGCCTCTTCGTGCATGGAAAGAGCGGCTTCTTTGCGGTCGGTGGGATGTTCGATAGCGCGGCCGAAAACCAGTTTGGCATCAATGCGCGGTGTGGACATCAGCCGGATCAGATGAGGCGCGAACCCCATATCGCCCCAGAAGCAGACGTTGTTTTCAACCTTGTAGGGCTCAGGGACTTTATAGCCGACCCAAGCGGAAGTGATGGGAAAATCGCAGTCCACCGCCGGCTCGAACAGTGAGGAATAGAAAGGACGGACTTCGTGGCCGTTAGTGCTGGTTCCTTCGGGAAAGACAACGGCTACCAGACCCAGATTGATGATCGGACGGAA
Organism: Verrucomicrobiota bacterium; assembly: GCA_017557085.1. GTDB lineage: Bacteria > Verrucomicrobiota > Verrucomicrobiia > Limisphaerales > UBA1412 > UBA1412. The sequence goes on from JAFZAR010000013.1 coordinate 1,472, forward strand.
AGCGGCCGCCACACGTTTGACATCACCCCGGTTCTCGCGCGAGACATAGAGCGTTCCGGCCAGATTGGTGATCCAGCCGACAACAGGCCATTTGCGGACCTGGCTTTTGGCCACAAAGACACAGGGGATATGAGCCGCGATAACGAGGACATCCAGATAGCTGACATGGGTTGAAGCCAGCATCCCGTTGCGGGGCAGGGTGCCTTCGCAGATACAATGGACGTTGAGCGCTCGCAGACACCGCCGGCTCCAGTGCTGGAGCCAGAGGGCTTTTTCACGATAATCCTGATCCAGCCCTTTTTTTAGAATATTCTTTCGGTAATCTAAAACAGCGCTAAAAACTTCCCATCCAAATTCAAAGAATCTTTGCGGGACACGTATGATGCTACCCAGCACGACGGCATTCTGACTTAAAACGCGTACTCTTTCAAGTGTTTTTATGGCTTATACGGCTTATGAACCAGAAAAAACGGCAGAAAACCTCTGCGGGTGTGAATTTGGAGCTTGCCTGAAAAGGGGAATGAAATAAAGATAGTGCCGGTGTTTTGTGGGAATCTGTGCCGGAAGGTAAGTTTCAGTCCGTGCGGTGGTTCCTGTGGAAGTTATGAGCAGAATTTTTTATATCGTGTGGGTGCTGTGCGCTGTGTTTTTCTTCTCCATCGCGGGGAAGAATGTCAGCGCACAGAGTATCGAAGCAATGAACCGGGTGGAGGTTCCTTCGTTTACGGATCTCGCTTTGAAGGGAAACACCCCGGAAGGGCAAAGCGCGGAGAAGATCAATTTGCTCATTCTGGGCAACAGTCTCTGTATCCACGGAGCGGCACCGGGAATGGGCTGGAATTACACGGCGGGAATGGCCGCCACTTCTCAGGAGAAAGATTATGTGCATTTGCTCTGCGGCAAGCTCCGGGATAAATTCGGCGCGGATGTGAACTGCCGGTTCTCGAATCTGGCGGAGTTTGAAAGAAATCCCGAAACGTATGACTTGAGGAAGATAGACAAGCTGCTGGAGATCGAGCCCGATTATGTCATCTTCCAGCTGGGAGACAATGTGGGCGATCTGGCCGCTTTTGAAAAGGCTTGTGTACGAATGATCCGCCGGATCGGGGAAAAGCAAAGCCGCGCGGTCATCATCTGCGCGACACCTTTTTTCGCTTCCGCCCAAAAAAATCAAATGGTCTGGAATATCTGCGGAGAAACTTCATCACTGCTGGTGGATTTTTCCCATTTGAAACTGGCGGATCCCAAGAATCTGGCCATCAATGAGGAAGGACGCACGGACCGGGCACTCTGGAAGGTGGACGGGATCGGCATCCATCCCGGTGATTACGGCATGGAATCCATCGCGCGGCGGCTCCTGATCGAGATACAGGCCAGTCGGGCATTGCAAAAGAAAAGCATTCAGAAATAATTTGAGGGAGAAAATATGTCACTTTGTGAGAAGATCGTAAACAGGGAAGAAGCGATATCACTGATCGGACTGGGTTATGTGGGGATCCCCATCGCGATCGCGTTTGCGCAAAAAGCCAATGTGATCGGCTTTGACCTGGACGCTTCCAAGATCGAACTCTATAAGAAGGGGATCGATCCGACCGGTGAAGCTGGAAATGAGGTGATCAAGAATACAACAGTGGAATTCACCGCCGATCCGGCCGCTCTGCGCCGGGCAAAATTCCACATCGTAACGGTGCCGACACCGGTCTATGATGATCACACGCCGAACCTGACACCGGTCCGAAGCGCCTGTTCGATCCTGGGAAAAAATCTGGTTCGCGGCAGCATCGTTGTGTTTGAATCAACGGTTTACCCCGGAGTGACGGAGGAGGTTTGTCTGCCGATCCTGGAGAAAGAATCCGGGCTGAAATGCGGTGTGGATTTCAAGATAGCTTATTCGCCGGAACGCATCAATCCGGGCGATCAGGTCCATCGCTTTGAAAACATCCGCAAGATCGTTTCCGGCATGGACGCGGAGACTTTGGATGAAGTGGCGCGTGTCTATGAACTGGTTGTGCAAGCCGGTGTCCATCGTGCCCCGTCCATCAAGGTGGCCGAAGCCGCCAAGGTCATCGAGAATTCTCAGCGCGATATCAATATTGCCTTCATGAACGAGCTTTCTATCATTTTCAACAAAATGGGGATCGATACCAAGTCCGTTCTGGAAGCCGCGGGCACCAAATGGAATTTCCTGCGTTTTTCGCCCGGTTTGGTGGGAGGGCACTGCATCGGAGTGGATCCGTATTACTTGACCTACAAAGCGGAAATGATGGGCTATCACAGCCAGATGATCCTGTCCGGACGCCGTATCAATGATGATATGGGCAAGTATGTAGCTGAAAACTGTGTGAAAACACTCATTCGTGCCGAGAAACAGGTCAAAGGCGCGAGGATCGCCATCCTCGGCTTCACATTCAAGGAAAACTGGCCCGACACACGCAACAGCAAAGTGTTCGACATCGTCCGGGAACTGCGTGAATACGGCATTGAACCGACCGTTTCCGATCCCATGGCCAAACCCGAAGAAGCAAAACGCCTTTACGGCATAGAGCTTGTGGACATGGATTCCATACGGGACATGGATGCCGTCATCCTTGCCGTGGCGCACCGTCAGTTTGCGGGATTCACCCTGGCGGAGATGGATCGCTTTTTCGCTCCCGGCAAAAAAGTCCTGCTGGATATCAAAGGACTTTTGGATCGCGGTCAGTACGAGAATGCCGGCTATCACTACTGGCGGCTGTAACGGCGAATACAAATGAAAACCGCTGTCCAAAAACGTCTCTTCCATCTGCGGGATGAACAGTACGCAGCGTTCCAGGCAAAGATCACACCGGGGATCCCTGCGGAAAAATTCATCGGCATCAGAGTTCCGCAGCTGAGGAAATTTGCCAAAGAATTTTTCAAAGAACCGGAAAGCAAAAGCTTCATGGTGGTGCTTCCGCATCACTACTTTGAAGAAAACATGCTGCACGGACTGCTGATCGAACAGATCAAAGACTACCGGGAATGCGTAGCGGAGCTGAACAAATTTCTGCCTATCGTGGATAACTGGGCCGTGTGCGACATCGTATCGCCCAAAATCTTTGCCCGCCACAAACAAGAGCTTCTGCCGCAGATAAAAGAGTGGACGGCCTCTCCGAAATTATACACCTGCCGTTTTGGTCTGGAAATGCTGATGCGTCACTTTCTGGATGAAGATTTCCGGGCGGAATACCTAAAAATACCGGCCTCCGTTCCTAGCGGAGAATATTACCTGGATATGATGGTGGCCTGGTTCTTTGCTACAGCGCTGGCCAAACAATGGAAGGTCACTGTTCCGTATATTGAAAAGAATCTGTTGGACAAATGGATACACAATAAAACTATCCAGAAAGCGCGGGAAAGCTACCGGATCACCGCCGAGCAAAAGACCTACCTGAAATCACTGAAACGATAAGCCGGGATCACACGGTTTTACGTTGCGGCTAAGTTTGACCTTGACGATTGGGCCCGGTTATTCTTAAATGCTGGTGCGCTTTTTTATATGCGCTGAATCATATAGAAAAGTGAGTGCGCCCGTAGCTCAGCTGGATAGAGCATCTGCCTTCTAAGCAGAGGGTCCTGCGTTCGAATCGCAGCGGGCGTGCCATTTTTTTGTCTTTTTTATCATTAAATCTACTGATTTTCAAATACTTACAAATATTTTTACCCTAAAACATATTTTTTTGAATTTCTTATAAGAAAAGAAAAAAGATGTTAAAAAACAGAAAAATCGACCAACATTTCGACCATCATTTCGGCACGGATTTAAGTTACTACTTTTTTCTGATTTTGGAGACCATGCGTCTTTTTGGTAAAGATGGACTTTCTGCTTGAATCGTCAGAGGTGTGAACTCACAATGAACACGTTTGTTCAATATTGGACAGACTGGACAAGTAAACAGAAGTAAACGATGGCCAACGAGTTAGATGAAGTGACGGGTCCTGTGAACAGCGCGGGACGTGATACGCATGTGATAGAAAAACAGATACCTGTCAAGGTGGGCTGGGGCTCGACCTTGTTCGAGGTGATGCTGTGGGTGCTGGGCATCCTGCCGGGAGTGATCTTCCTTTTCAAGAAGATTTCGGCGGCGAATTATTTCAAACAGCTGGAGCAGAAGATCCAGGCTGATGCCTCCACGATCGACAATTATTTGGAGCAGCGGGTTCGGATCCTTCAGAATCTGGCCAAACTGGTGGAAAAAGCGATTGACCTGGACAAGGACGTAATGAAAGCGGTGGCGGCTTTCCGTGGCGGACGATTGCCCGAAGGTGAACGCAATCAGGTGGCGGCTCAGATAGACGGCGCTTTTGGACGACTGTTCCCGCAGGTGGAAGCTTATCCCGACCTGAAAGCTCACGCGGCCATTGCCGATGCTATCCAGCAGAACAGCTATTTGCAGAAAGAGATCACCGCAGCGCGCACTCTTTATAATGACACTGTGAACCAGTGGAACACGGATGTCTTTTGCTGGCCCACCAAGATGATCGTGGCGGCACGGGCCGGCTATACGACACGTATCCCGTTCACGGCCTCGGCTGAGGTCAAGGAACAGGCGAAAGGTGTCTTCTTTTGATCCAGGATGTTTATGAGCCGCTGAGCCGTTACCGGGACGAGTTCAAAGCTGGATTTGCCTGGCGGACTGAGGAGAAGTTCGAGGAGCTCTCGCGCGCTTCCGGCATAGATATCGAGGCGAACCGCCGTCTGGTCGAAGAGATCCGTGTGCTGGTGGATCGCTCGGAGGAGGCACGCGGCAAGAGGTCTTTCTTTGGCTGTTTGTTCGTTCTGCTGGTGGCGGGATCGGTGGTCGCTTTTATTGCCGCTTATAATAATGAAGTTGGGAATCCGATCGTGCTGGTGGCGTTGGGGATCATCGGGATCATTGCCAGTCTTTTTCTGCTTTCGCCGCACAAGAAAGCTTCCCAGCTGTATAAAGAACTCAAAAAGACTATCGAGGCAAAAAAGGACGTGGCCTGGAAACAGATGGAGCCGCTAAACGCGCTCTACACCTGGGACATCCCCGTCAAGCTGATCCAGGCGACTGTGCCGCGGTTGGAGTTTGATCCGTATTTTACCAATGAACGGCTCTGGTCCCTGCAGCGCCAGTACGGTTGGAGTGACGATTTCAACCGGGACAAGAGCATCCTTTTCGCCCAGTCGGGATTGATCAACGGCAATCCTTTTGTCTTTGGAGAGTACCGGTATATGAAGTGGGAGAAGCATGTTTATAAGGGCACTAAGGATATCTCCTGGACGGAAACGGAGAGAGACTCCCAGGGCAAGATCCATACGGTGACTCATCATGAAACATTGGAAGCCACTGTGACCAAACCGGAACCGGTCTATAAGAGCAAAAAGCTGCTCATTTACGGCAATGATGCCGCGCCGAATCTGAGTTTTTCGCGCCAGCCGTCTGATCTTTCCAAAGGGGACGAGGGGCTCTTCTCGCGGATGCGCAAAAAACACGAGATCCGCAAACTGCAAAAATTCTCACAAAATCTGGAGGATGAATCCCAGTTCACCCTGATGAGTAACCACGATTTCGAGGCGCTGTTCCATGCTGTGGACCGCGATAATGAAGTGGAATTTCGTCTGCTTTTTACCTCGCTGGCGCAGATACAGATGCTGGATCTGCTGAAGGACAAGTCCGTTGGCTACGGGGATGATTTCACTTTCCGGAAAAAGAAGAAGATCAACCTGCTCACTTCCGATCACCTGGACGCGACCTCCATTGATACCGATCCCAAGCGCTTCCACGACTGGGACTACAACCGGGCCAAAGAAAACTTCCAGCAGCTCAATGAAAACTACTTCAAGAATATCTATTTCTCACTGGCTCCGCTGCTGGCCATCCCGCTCTATCAGCAGACCCGCACGCACGAAGAGATCTGGAAAGATGTGCTCCGCGGCCGCGAATCCTCCTTCTGGGAGCATGAGACGCTGGCCAACTATTACGGGTACGGACAATTCAAGCACCCGGACTGTGTGACCAAGTGCATCCTCAAAACTTCACTCCTGGAACGCCAAAACGGGGAAGGAGCCGTGGAGGTGACTGCCTACGGTTACAGAGGGGTGCATCATACAGAATATGTAGAGGTTCATGGCGGCGACGGTGCCTGGCACGATGTCCCCGTGGAGTGGATCGAATACCTGCCTGTGGAGAACTCGCGCGTGATGTACCTCACCGAACAGGAAAAGCCCTCCCATACCTTCCGCGCCAAAGCCGGAAGCGAAAGCATCCTGCGCCGCTCCATCTTCTCCTGCCTGGATAAAAATGAGGCGTAAATTTTGCGCTCATTTCATTGACCCACCGTCACCTCGCCGGGAATTCTTTTCGTCTGCCGGACCTATGAAATAGTTGGAGGAAGCGGGTAGGCGGTAGGAGCGGTTTGAATGAGACGACCCAGCCAGTTGATGGCTTCGCCCAGGTGTTTCATGTTGGCGATGGCTTCCTGGTCTTCGCGGACATCGCCCGGCAGCCGTCCTACGCCAAAGTTGAAGTAAGAGGAGCCCGGCACGATCATGCCCAGACAGAGGAAAAAGTGGTTGAGCTGGTCGAAAACGCAGGTGGCGCCTCCACGGCGGTGAGTGACGACTCCCGCGCCGATCTTGCCTTTCAGCAGTGATTTTTCCACCGAGTAGGCGGCCAGTCCCAGACGATCCATGAAGGCTTTGAGTTCGGAGCTGACATTCGTAAAGTAGGAAGGCGAGCCCAGCAGAATGGCATCGGCCTGTTCGGCTTTGGCGATCCACTGATTGACGGGATCCACGTTGATGACACAGCGCGCGTTGGCGTTTTTGAAACATTTATAGCAGGCCATACATCCCCGCACAGGGACACCGCCCACCTGAATATATTCCGTTTCCCAGTCGTTCTGAGCCAAAACACCCAGGACCGTGTTCAGAAGAAATTCCGTGTTGCCGTTTTTACGCGGACTGCCGTTGAACGCGACTACTTTCATGAGCCTATTTTCGGTTCGGTGCCTGTTTCTGTCAAGAGCGTTTCAGTTCTTCTACCCATTTGCGGACACCTTCGCGGATATCTTCGCCGATGTGCAGGATCTGTTTGACGTGTTTGGGAACGAACCACGGAAAGTAGCCGATCAGGTCGTGTGTGACCAGTATCTGACCGTCGCAGTTGGAGCCCGCGCCGATGCCGATAGTGGGGATCTTGAGAGCACGGCTGATCTCTCCGGCCAGGTCGTGCTTCACCAGTTCCAGCACCGTGCCCAACACTCCGACCTTTTCCAGAGCCAGAGCATCTTCCAGCAGGGCTTTCTGTTCCGCTTCTACTTTGCCCTTGATGTGGTAGCCGCCTTCCTCGCGAACGTGCTGAGGCAGCATTCCCAGATGAGCCAGAATGGGGATATTGGCGTTCAGGATGGCCTCGATCTGCGGCAGGATAGCGCGGCCGCCTTCCAGCTTGACGCACTGAGCGCCGGCATCTTCCAGACGTTTGGCGGTCTCCACGGCCTGCTGAGGCGTTTCGTAGCTCTTGTAGGGCATATCCGCTATGACAACAGCGCGCTTGCATCCGCGGGCGACCGCTTTGGTATGATGGACCATATCTTCCACGGTGACGTCTATCGTATCCGGATAGCCCAGGACGACCATTCCCAGAGAGTCGCCGATCAGCAGAAAGTCCACCCCGGCCTCATCCAGCAGACGCGCCGTGGGATAGTCATAAGCGGTCAGGGAAGCGATCTTTTTACCCTCGGCTTTCCAGTTGAGAAAACGTGAACGCAGTTCGATGAAAGATTCTCTTGTCATAGCTCAATCGAAATAAAATGGTTATTAGAAATCCAAAAGCCGTTTAAAATAATATCCTTAACAATAGTAAATTAACGTAGAGACGAACGATCCGCTCGTCTCGGAGACGCGAGAATCACGCGTCTCTACGGGACTTTGTTTATAAATTCCGGCAGAGATCAGCCCGGAGGCCATCCCAGCGGACGACCGCCCAGGATATGGCAATGAAGGTGCGGAACCGTTTCGCCGCCAAAAGGACCGTTATTGATCACCAGACGGTATCCGTTCTGGTCCAGTCCCAGTTTGCGGGCGACTTCCGCGGCACCCAGCAGCAGAGCTCCCAGCAGTTCCTTGTCCTCCGGTTTGGCTTCGTTCACACGGGCAATGACCCGCTTGGGAACGATGAGGACATGAGTGGGAGCCTGTGGAGACGCGTCGCGAAAAGCGAGCAGCTCTTCGTTTTCAAAAACGATGTCAGCCGGGATCTCCCGTGAAATGATTCGTTCAAATATAGTGCTCATAAAATCTATTGGATGACCAAAACACACTCCGGATCCAGAGTCTGTTTGGAAAATTGCCGGATAAAATCAATGACGGACTCCGCGAAGAGTTTGGGCTGTTTGCTCCAGCGCTGACGATGCAGGCAGGTCAGCACACAATTCCGGATCCCTTCTACGAAAATCAGCTTCGCGTTTGTGTTCTTCAGGGATTGAAGGACCTCCTTCAGCTGTGCGAAAAACTCCAGCTCGCCCAGCAGCGATTCCGTCCGCATCAGCTCCGGCAGACAGATATGCCGTGTCAGTTTGCCCGGCGGCGTGATCAATGCCGTTGTCACCAGATCCGAAAGCTCCTCCAGAGAGAGCTTTCCCTGATACTCCTTGTGATGGATATAGGCAAACACGGCTCCAACGGCTCCCTTGAAGTAGTCGGGATCCGCCTGGATGCCCAGCATTTCCTGGGAGACATCATCCTGGAAGACCGGAGTACATTCACCGGGAACCGATTCCAGCAGGATACAATCTGAATGGAGCGCGATCATTTGCTGTCAGGTGCTGCGGGAGAAGGGGACTTGGGATCCGTTTTCTCCACTGGTTGTTGGTCGAAATTCCTGGCTGCGCTGACAAAATCAGAGACTTCCTGAAAGCGACGATACACACTGGCAAAGCGAATATACGCGATCGGATCCAGCTTCTTGAGCCGTTCCATGACGATCTCGCCCAGTTCCGTGGCGGAAATCTCGTTGCCGCCCCGTATATAAAGGTCGAGGATGATCGCTTCCACCTCGTTCTCGATCTGATCCGAGCTGATCGGCCGCTTCTGGCACGCCTTGACGATCCCCGAACGGAGCTTGTCGCGCGAAAAAGCCTCTCTGCGTCCATCCGCTTTGATCACAAGCAGATCCTCCTGCTCGATCTTCTCATAAGTCGTATAACGGAAACCGCACTTCAGGCATTCCCGGCGGCGACGGATGACCGTGTCCTCGCGCGAAGAGCGTGAGTCTGTGACTTTATCTTCTGGATGTTTACATCTTGGGCATCTCATGATGTACCCTCTACAACCTATAGTAGCACAAGTTTCCTCGATAGGAAACAATAAAAACAGATTTTTGTGCAAAAAACCCTACAGGGGAAGACCGTAGGGTGATCTGCCGCCTGCGGTTTCAGTGTTCAGGCGGTTTCAATGTTTTCTCTGATACTTGCTCTATCTTATTATCTATTTTGTTATCAATGGGTTATATTTATATGAAAATCTTTACTTCAGACCTTCTTTGTGCAGCCTACGTTATCTTTCAGGATAAAGTCTTTGCCATGCTCACCCTGATCGATGACCATCTCGTTCATATAGCCGTTCCAGAGAGTATTGCCCATGATGACCGAGTGCGACATTTTCTTTACGATGAATCCCACTTGCGGAGTGAACAGACCTTTGCCGCCGTCGTCTTGTCCTGCCAGACAGGTATTACCCGTCATGGACAGTCCATGGCAATCTTCCAGTCTGACCTGGCATGAGTGCTCGCCCTCAGACAGATAGCTGGAGTCTTTGCCGCACCGGCGGAACACATTTCCTGTGACGGTGACAGCCTGAGCTTTCAGCGCGTAGAGTCCGGCTCCATGATTCCGGTCGAAGGAGTTGCCCGTCACGTTCCAGTCGTCGCCGCCGTGGATGAAAAGTCCGTATCCGCGGTTCCATTCCACCCGGTTTGCCGTGAACATTACCGTCGCGCCCACATCATCGCATCCGAAACCGTTGCCGCCGTTCGCCGAAAACTGATTGTCTGTGACAAATCCATCCCATCCCAGCAGACGGATGCCGTCGCCCTTGTTCGACATGAACTGGCTGTGGCGGACAATGAACAGCCACACCCGGCGGAAAAAGACACCGTGTCCGGAGAAGTTCATCACTTTGGTATCGTCAATGACGATTGTGTCTTCCTTCGGACTCCATTTCTCTTTGTTGTTCAGATAGATCCCGTGGATAGGCTTCTCGGCGTTGGAAATGCCGCACAGCACCATTCCCCGGATCCTGGCCGCGAACGCGCCTGTGATGTCCAGCAGACAGTCTGTATCCTGGCTGTCGAGTTCCAGCACCGCGCCGCGTTTCTCGCAATGGTAGATCCAGCAGGGATCGCCCAGCAGGGTGACATAAGCCGGCACTTTCAATCCATGGCACCGGTAAATGCCCGCCGGGAAATAGACGGTTCCGTTGACCTTTCCGGCAGCGTCCAGCGCTTTCTGGATGGCATCAGTGTCGGATGTCTTTCCGTCTCCCTTGGCGCCAAAGTCCAGCACGTTGAGTTTCGTGTCGTGGGTTTTCTCCTCAGGCTCGGCGAACGACCGCATGGCCAGTGCCGCGGCACCGATCCCCGCCATACCTGTGAGGGTTGATTTACGTATAAATTCGCGTCTTTTCATTCTTATTTATCTCAAGATGTCGCTGATATTATTTCAGCTTGTTATAGGTTTCGTCATCCACGGGTCGCATTGCCTTAAAAAAAATCAACGGTTCCACGTAACGCAGAACCGTCGAAGTCGTTAACGCCAGTTCCCGTCTTAGGGGGCAGGGCGGACAGGGATTTTAGTATTCCATGACAGCAGGCAGCTCCTTGGCCTGGTCAATCATTCTCTGTACCTCTACAACGGCAGGTACGCGATTGGTCAGGTTCTTCGCGGCATTCACCTCTTCCAGCTTCTTCTGCAGGTTCTCTGCCACTCTGTGCTTCAACTCTTTCACGGTATCCACACCGCTGGCCTCCAGAAGTTCTGCAAACTGAGGTCCTACACCGTTGATACGATACAGGTCGCAGTGATTGGCCCATTTCAGTATCAGCTTTCCACTGATGCCTGTCTTTTCCTCCAGCTCCTTGCGGCCTGCCGGTTTAGCGCAATTTGCCAACAACTCTGCATCCGTATTGATACCGGCTGCAATCAGTTTCTCGGCGTAAACCTCGCCAACACCCTCGATGTCAATTACTTTATAAGTCATAATATCTGTAAGTTCAGGTTGTTTTTTTGTAACATGCAATTTGCATTTACATCTGCAACTTTAAACAAAATATTTCTTGTTATCAAATACTTTTATTTTTTTTTAATAAAACGAATGCGATAGCTCTGTTTTTTAGGCTGTACCGATTAAAAACCAGAACCGTTTAACGATAGCTGCGGAGGAAATCGTTTGTGAGTTACC
>JAFZAR010000139.1 GCA_017557085.1 Verrucomicrobiota bacterium
ATCCTCAACCGCTTCATTATGAAGCAAAATCAGCAGAACATCAAGCATCCATTTTCATCTGTAGTTCATTTATCCATCAGTGGTTCCCAAATAGGGATTGGACACACCTGCACATTGCGGAATCTCACTTTTTTCTTTCACAATATTTGTGTCAAGAGGATAATAGAGGCGGTTTATGGATGGAGTAGAAATAGCCAAGTGTTTAGACTGTGTTCGCAAGACCGCGGAAGAAGCCGGAAGTTTGATTTACGCGAACTGGCGTCTGCCCAAAACAGTGAACGAACTGAAACAGCACGACATCAAGCTGAAGCTGGATGTGGAGACGCAGCAGCTCATTACCAACCGTCTGCTGGGCGCATATCCCGATTTCGCTCTGTTTGGAGAGGAAGGTCAAACCGGCGATGCCAAAGCCGCTTACCGCTGGGTGGTGGATCCGATAGACGGGACGGTCAATTTCGCTTTTGATATCCCTCATGCCTGTGTTTCGATCGCACTGCAGGAACGCACCGACTCCGGCAGTTATCAAACCATCCTCGGGGCAATCTATGATCCTTTCTGCCACGAGATGTGGACCGCAACCACTCATGATCCGGCCCGGCTCAACGGTGAGGAAATCCACGTCAGCAGCCGCTCTTCTCTCAGTGAAACCGTTGTTTCCGTTGGTTTTGCAAAATTGCAGGCCAACCTAAACCTTTCTATGAACGCGATGATGAAGCTGACCTCGCATGTGCGCAAGATCCGTATCATGGGTTCCGCCGCGCTGGATCTGGCTTATGTGGCCAGCGGCCGTCTGGATATGTATCTGGAAGCTGGTGTGCGCCTGTGGGATATTGCCGCTGGCGGATTCATTCTGGAGCGCGCCGGAGGCAGTTTCCACCGCATCCTGATCCCCAACGGCGAGCCGGAAACCTACAAACTCATAGCGAGCAATGGTTTGTTCCTCAATGAACTGAAAGATTATCTGGGGACATCCTTCGAGTAAAAAATACCTTTCATGAGCAGAGACTACGTTTTACACACCTTGCAGAAGTCTTCGTGTCATCAGGTGGACTATGCCTCTGAGCTCAATGAACAGCAATACGCAGCCGTTACCTCCGGCGATGGAGACGCGCTGGTCATCGCGGGTGCCGGTGCCGGCAAGACTCGTACTCTGATCTACCGGGTCGCCTGGCTGCTGGAAGAAGGTGTTCCACCGGAAGCGATACTCCTGCTGACCTTTACCAACAAAGCCGCACGGGAAATGATGGACCGGGTCCGCCAGCTGACCGGCGGCGACTGGGGACGGCTTTGGGGCGGAACTTTCCACTCCATCGGACGGCGCATCCTGATCCCTTACGCGGAACGACTTGGATTCAAAAGCAACTTTCTCATTCTGGATCGTCCCGATTCCAAAGAACTGCTGGCAGCCTGTATCAAAGATGCTAAGATCGAGACCAAAGGCAAACAATTTCCCAAACCGGACGTCCTGCTGGAAATGTTCAGCTCCGCGCTGAATCTCTCTGTGTCTCTGGAAAATCTGATCGAAGACCGTTACTCCACTTTCTGCGAAAAGACCGATCAGATCCGCCAGGTCTATGACAGCTATACCCAGCGGAAACTGGAGCAGAACAAAATGGATTTTGACGATCTGCTGACTTTGCCCGTCCGACTTTTTAAGGAAAATCCCGATATCCTCGAAGTCTATCAAAACCGCTTTCGCTATATCCTGGTGGATGAATACCAGGACACGAACCAGCTGCAAAACGAACTGGTGGAAATGCTTTCGGCTCAGCACGGCAATCTGATGGTCGTGGGTGATGACGCTCAGAGCATATACTCTTGGCGTGGTGCCTGTTTCAAAAACATCCTGGAATTCACAGATCGGCATCCACAGGCCGTGAAATACCTGATCGAGAAAAACTACCGCAGTACCAGTCCCATTTTGGAAACGGCACACGCCAGCATTGCCAACAACATCCATCAATACCCCAAGACCTTGCAGGCCGTCCGTACTTCGGACACGATGCCGGCGCTGGTTTCCTGTTCCAATGGCTACACACAGGCCGAATTTATCGCTCAGCGTGTCACAGAACTGCATGCCGCAGGCACACCGCTTCATAAAATGGCTGTTCTCTACCGCGCCCATCATCACGCCATGGAGCTGCAAATGGAACTGCGCAAGTGTGGCATCCCCTTTATCATCACCAGCGGCATCCGCTTTTTTGAACAGGCGCACATCAAGGACATCACCTCTTTTCTACGGATCGCTTACAGTCCGGCGGATGAAGTCGCGTTCAAGAGACTCGTTCTGAAACTGCCGGCCGTGGGACCTGCCGCCGCGGATAAACTCTGGAAACTCTTTGCCGGTTCGGAATGGCCGGAAAGCCTGACCGCCGGTTTTGAACGCTGCACGCCAAAAGTCCCTGCAAAAGCCAAGGAAGGCTGGGAAGAATTTTTCAAGACCATGAAGTCCATTGATCCGGTGGAGCACAGTCTTTCTGTTGCGGAAATGATCCGCAAATGTCTGGAAGGCTGCGCAGAGGACTGGATGCGTGCCGAATACGACAACGCGGACATTCGTTTGGACGATGTCGGACAACTTTCCGTTTACAGTGAAAAATTCGAGTCTCTGGCCGACTTCCTCAGCGATATGGCGCTCCAGACCAACATGGACGGAGAAACAGCCAACCTGACCAATACGGAACAGGAAGATGCTCTGAATCTTTCCACCATCCACCAGGCGAAAGGCTTGGAATACGATGTGGTTTTTGTCATCATGCTGTGTGAAGGGATGTTCCCCAGTTACCGTTCGATTGAAAACCCGGACTCACTGGAGGAAGAACGCCGTCTCTTCTATGTGGCGCTGACCCGCGCGAAAGATGAACTCTATCTGGTTTGGCCCAAATTGCGGAACGCCATGGGACAGTTTGAACGGCAACTGCCTTCGCGCTTTATCAAAGAGATACAGTCCGAAAATCTGCTGGAAGAATGGAATCTCATCCCGCCGCATGAACGGATCCCCACGGATGAAGACGAGGAAGATGAGGATGATTTTTCTGAGGATGAAAACTATTCTCAGGAAGAAGATGCTCCTTTTTGATCATTTTTAAATAATACTAAAAACATATATGGCACATTCTAAATATAATACGACCCCTGTTGTGACGGATAAAATGCCGCCGGGTGTCCCCTATATCATCGGCAACGAAGCCGCGGAACGCTTCTGCTTCTACGGGATGCGAGGCATTCTGGTCGTTTTCATGACCAAGTACCTTCTGGATTCTGAAGGCAATCTGGACTGCATGACCGAGGAAGTGGCCAAGGGCTGGTATCACTTCTTCATGGCGCTGATCTACTTCACGCCGTTCCTGGGAGCGATCCTCTCCGATATTTTTTGGGGAAAATATAAAACCATTCTGAACCTTTCTCTGGTTTATACGGTCGGCTGTGCCGCGCTGGCACTGGATCAGACCCGTCTGGGGCTTTTCCTGGGACTGACTCTGATCGCGATCGGCTCCGGCGGCATCAAGCCGTGCGTCTCGGCCAATGTGGGAGATCAGTTTGGCAGCAAGAATGCACATCTGCTTTCCAAAGTGTTCGGTTGGTTCTATTTTTCCATCAACGCCGGTTCTCTCCTTTCCATGGCGATCACGCCTATCCTGCTGCAAAAGTTCGGTCTGCACTGGGGGCCCAGAGTCGCCTTTGGTGTACCGGGTGTCTTCATGCTGGCTGCCACTATCATCTTCTGGCTGGGACGGTTCAAGTTTGTCCATGTTCCGCCCAACGGGATCGCCTCGTTCCGTGAGACTTTCTCTATCGCAAACCTGAAGATCATCCGCAATCTGCTTTGGATCTTCCTGCCGATTCCTATTTTCTGGTCTCTGTTCGATCAATCCTCCTCGGCCTGGATATTCCAAGCATCACGGATGGATCTGCACTTCCTGGGAATGGAACTGCTGCCCGCGCAAACACATATCTTCAATCCGCTGCTGGTGCTGATCTTCATCCCCATTTTCAACTACGGTCTCTACCCGTCACTGAATAAACTCTTCCGCCTGACTCCGCTGCGCAAGATCGGCATCGGTATGTTCATCACGGCAGTCTCCTTTCTGATGGCCGCGCTCATTGAACACTGGATCGTGGATCTGAAAGAAACACCGACCATCTGGTGGCAAGTCCTGTCTTACGGTTTCCTGACGACTTCAGAGGTCATGGTCTCGATCACTTGTCTGGAGTTCTCTTACACTCAGGCGCCCAAGAAGTTGAAATCCCTGATCATGGCTACTTATTACCTGAGCGTGACCGCGGGCAACCTCTTTACTTCACTGGTGAATTTCTATATCAACGATCCTGTTACCGGACAGAACAAACTCGGCCCCGTGGAATACTATATCTTCTTTGCGGCCGCGATGGTCTGCGCCAATATCCTTTTCGTTGTCATCGCGACTCGTTACAAGGAAACTCCGCAGAGTGAAAGTCTGAATGCTTAAAACACACTGATACGCAAGATCGGACGCGGAACTCTGACTGTCACGGATCATGCAAGAATTTATTCAGCCTATATTGGAATTTTTGGGAATCGTTCTGACATTCCTCCAGCACTCGCTGGATCTGTTAGAACAAACTCTCAGCCATTCCTCTCCGCTGGAACATTTTGGAGCGATCACGGCCGCCATTACCGGTGTGCTGGCGGCACGGTCCAAAAAAATAGATGTTTTCGGCATCATGGTGCTGGGCTTTGTTACAGCTGTTGGCGGCGGCTCCATCCGTGACCTCTGTCTGGATACCCGTATGTGGTGGATAGACGCGCCCTCCTTTACCATCGCCATCCTGATCACCTGTCTGATCACGTTCTTTCTGGCCCGGCTGACCCGGCTCCAGCACCGCAAACTGCTGGACATCGCGGATGCTTTTGCCATGGCGCTCTTTACAGCTCTGGGCACATGGAAAGCTTTGAAATTCGGAACGGATTATGTCAATTCGATCATGATGGGTGTCATCACCGGTGTGGCCGGCGGTATCATCCGTGATGTTCTGCTGGGCACCATCCCGAACGTACTGAGACCGGGTATCTATCTTTATGCTACGGCTTCAGTCTGCGGTTCAGTACTTTTTGTCATCTTTGACGCTTTTGGCATCCCCTATAAATGGATCGTCAGCATCAGCATCATCCTGGCTCTGAGACTTTCCGCCATCCACTGGAAACTCTCTCTGCCGGAGTACCATGACACGGATGAAATTTCGCCGCAAAATCCATCCTGATACCGTATTCTCAAAGAAAAATCACAGAAAACAGCTCCATTCCATTGACGAAGCTGTTTTTTTTGCTATTGTAAAGACAGCTACTGTGCTGGGGGCGTACTGGTTTCGATCCGGGCAACGCGTCGGCGGTGGCATGCCGAGGATGGTACGTTGGCCTCGTTAATCATCGGACCGAAACAATAAATGCTAACGAAGAATTAGCTCTCGCGGCATAGTTCCGCGACGTCTCACCTCTGACACCTGCTGCGGGGTTGAGGCGTCAATAGCAGGTGTAGGAATGGGCTGGAGCGGGCGCGGCCTTGACTGAAAACAGATTGCTGCCGGCTGCCGTATGTGATTGCTGGCCAGAAGGTGAACACATACCTAAGAATCTCTTCTGGACAAGCATGTAGTCACTTCCGGTAAATTATCCGGAGACGCGGGTTCAACTCCCGCCGCCTCCACCAGATTCAATAAACCTCTATACCACAATCATTTCTTATTCATTGAGAAAGAACAAATTAGGATTTGAGGAGGAAATCATGCCATTTGAAAGAAATCCGAGAGACACAACCAGAGCTGCCGCGTTTGAACTTTGGATGAAAGCTCCAAATCCAATGGTGACTTTCTTCAAAACGATGGATGTAACAAATCTGATCCGAATCAGCAAAAAGAAGCATTTGAAATTCAATATGCTTCTCGACTACTGCATCGGGAAAGCTGCCGCAGAGGTGAAAGAATTCTATCTTCTTCCGGTTGACGGCAAGCTGATACAGTTTGACAGAATCGCGGTGAACACTATTGTTAAAAACAAAAACGGTGAAATAAGCTCCTGCGATATCCAGTACTCAGATAACCTGAATACGTTCAATCAGGATTATTTAGAATATACCTCGCAAGTTGCTGACAGTTGTCAGGATCGGGATCTTTCCGACAGTTGTATGGTCATTGGCACATCAGCAATCGTTGAAACGGAAATAGATGGTGCTGTCGGTATGAACAGCGGCATTTTCAACAATCCTTTTTTGATCTGGGGCAAATACAAAAAGAAGCTTTTCCGGTATTATTTGCAGATCTCTTTTCAGTTTCATCATACACAAATGGATGGAGCACACGCAGGACGATTCCTTGCAAATCTGCAAAATGAGATAAAAGCTCTAAAACTATGATCGAAACAGACCGCTTAAGGATACATACCACGTCACAGGATGAAATGGAGCGCTTTATTGAAGCACAAACCAATGAAATCCTCATCACAGCGTATAAAGAAATGCTGCAGGGATGTCTTGAACATCCGGAGCAGTGGGTATGGTATGCAATCTGGATGATCGAACTGAAAGACGGTACCCCTGTCGGAAATCTCTCTTTTAAGGGTTATCATTCGGATGGATCTGTTGAAATCGGCTATGGCATTATGGAAGGATACCGGGAACATGGTTATGCAACAGAAGCAGTTGAAGCGGTTGTAAAGTGGGCTTTGAAACAGCCCGGTATAACCTGTGTGGAGGCAGAAACCGAACCTGATAACAGAGCTTCTCAACGAGTTCTTAAAAAATGCGGATTCGTCCCATCCGGAATCATGGGTAAAGAAGGGCCTCGTTTTGTAAAGAGAGAATGATCTATCAGCCCCGCGACTACATCAAAGAGTGCTACCTGGCCGAGACTGTTTTGTAATTATTTTTCTTCCTTTTTCTTATCAGGAATATCTTCCACTTGGACTTTTTCCGCGGAGAGGGTAAATTTCATTTTCTTATTTTCTCCCTGATAC
>JAFZAR010000140.1 GCA_017557085.1 Verrucomicrobiota bacterium
ACCAAACGCGGTTTGGTCTCGATCGCCTGTTCCACCAGCAGATGCACCCAGGGTTCATCCCCGACGCGGGGCGTTCCCTGATATTCCGTATTGCCAAGGACTTCCAGGATCAGATCCGATCTGGAATGTCCCGGAGTCGTCACCGTGACCGCCTTGCAGTCATTGCTGATCTGAGCCGAGTCACGGCTGGCCGTTCTCTGCATCCCGTTGGGGGAAAGCTTCTGGATCGTGTGCCACTGGGCCAGTTTCCAGAACGGTTTCGTCTCAAAGAAAGGACACCAGACCCCGTAATTGGAGGTACGCGCCTCCGGATCCACCAGCTGGAAACCTTTCAGGAAGTGCGGATCCGTGATCAGCTCCGCCTGGTCGGGCGTATTGGAGTATTTCACCACACCCGGCTCCGGCTGAGGCTCGGTGCTGACACATCCGGCGAGCAGCGCGCTGTAACCGCCGGCCGCTCCCAGAGCCAAATTTCTCAAAAAAGATCTTCTATTCATTTTAAAATCTCAGGAATTTATTTTTTCAATCTCATTTCGGCAGAACGTCCATGAGCGGTCAGACCTTCCATCGCCGCGAACTTCTGCACTGTCGGCAGAGCCTTTTTCAGACTCGTCTTGTTGTATTCCACCACACTCGTCCGGCGCTGGAATTGATCCACCGTCAACCCCGCGAAAGAAACTCCCGCGCCGCCTGTCGGCAGAGTATGACTGGGGCCGGCCACATAATCCCCCAGCACCGCCGGAGAATAGCTGCCCAGCATCAAAGCGCCCGCCGTGTGGATCTGATCCGCCACCGCGCGGGGATCTTTGGTCATCACCTCGCAATGCTCCGGTGCCAGCCGGTTCGCCAAGGCGACCGCCTGTTTCATATCTTTGACCTGGATCAATGCCGTTCCGTTTTCCAGAACACGGCTCAGCAGTTCCTTGCGGTCGGAAGTCTTGAGCTGTTTCTCGATCTCCTTCCGCACTGCCGTCAGGATACGGCCCGCCGGTGTCACCATCCAGACCCGTTCCTTGCCGGAACCGTGCTCCGCCTGCGCCAGAATATCCGCCGCGATAAAGGCCGGATCCGCGGTCGCGTCCGCTATCACCAGCACTTCACTGGGTCCCGGCAGCAGGTCCAGAGCCACATGACCGACCAGCAGCCGTTTGGCCGCTACGACATAAGCGTTGCCCGGACCAAAGATCTTTTGGACCTTGCCGATCGTTTTGGTGCCGTAAGCCATCGCCGCGATCGCCTGAGCGCCGCCCACACGATAGATCTCAGTCGCGCCGGCCAGCATCGCCGCGTAAAGCAGCTCCGGCTGGATGCTGCCGTCCTTGCCGCAAGGTGTGCAAACAACGATCTCCTTGCAGCCTGCCGCGGCCGCCAGCGTGATGGTCATCAGCGCGGTACTGGCCAGAGGCGCTTTCCCGGCGGGAACATAGATGCCCACCCGGTGGAAAGGATCGAATTTTTCGCCCACTTTGGCTCCATGGGAATTCGTGCTCTGCCAGTTCTTGCGCAAAGACTTTTTGGCAAAGGAAGCAATATTCTTATGCGCCTCCTTCATGGCTTTCTCCACACCCGGCTGACTGACTGTCTTGAGCGCGGCGGCCACCTGCTCTTCCACGGTGACCTTGAGACCATCGGGACGAAGCGTCACCTTGTCAAATTTCGCGGCAAAGTCAACCAGCGCCTTGTCGCCTTTGGTGCGCACGGCTTCCAGTATCTTACGGACACTGGCTTCCACCTCCGCGTCAAACAAACTGGAGGTAGCCAGCACGGCTTCAAATTCCGCCTCAAAAGCGGCATCGTTATATTTCAGGATCTTCATTGTCTATAAAGGGATATCAGGGTTCCTGTCATCATCGGCCCAACGGGGCTTTTCTTCTTCCTTCTCAGGCTGAGGAGTTTCTTCCGGCTGAGTTTCCGCTGGGGTGCTGTCAGGTTCCGGATCGGACTGAGCCAGCGCCTCAGCGTAAGGCTGATAACCGGGATCTTCTTCCAAGGGCGGAACATAAGGCGGATTCGGTTCGCCTTCCGGCTGGAAGGGTTCCTTGGCCACCATGTCAGCTAAAGCCGGATCTATCTTTGCTTCAGACTATTCCCCGGTTTCCTCTTCATCTTCATCCTCGTCCTCCGGTTCATCGTCATCGTCTTCCGAAGTCTCTTCCGTTTCCGAGGACGCTTCCGAAGCGGTTTCGGTCGTCTGAGTTTGATTCGATTCCAGAGCAAATTTCTCTTCCTGTTTCGCGCGGGCGGCCTCCGCTACACGACGGTTGCGCTCCTGACGGCGAGCCTCCAGCTCAGC
>JAFZAR010000141.1 GCA_017557085.1 Verrucomicrobiota bacterium
GGGCGCTTATAAAGTTTCAGAAGATACGAAGAAGGCTCTCATCCAGGCCGGAGGAGAGCTTTTCGCGCAGTTTGGTTTTGACGCGGTTTCGGTGAGGGACATTACCCGCCGTGCCGGGGTCAAGGTCAATGCCATCAGCTATCACTTTGGAGGCAAGGAAAACTTTATCCAGTCGGTGATAGATTACGTGATGAAGGACAGCCGTCCCCAGAGTGTGGCCGACTATCCGCTGGAGAACAGTCATCTTTTTGAAACCAAGGACGGCCAGCGGCAACTGGTAAGGGAATTGATCGATCAGTTCTTCCGGCAACTGCTGTCTGAAGGTCAGCCGCTGTGGGTCAATGTGATCAGTCTGCGCGCGGTGGTCACCCTGAACAGTATGAAGGAACAGATCATGGGAAAGACTTTATTCCCCATTCGCGACGTGTTCATCCAAGTGTATCAGCGGATCACGGGCAATGAGGACAGACTGAGCGCGCTGGGATGGTTCCTGAATATCATCAGTCCGCCCATCATTTTCGCGACCAATCTGACATCGCTGACTTTCAGTGAAACGACTCAAAACATCAACACAACGTTTTATCGCCGGCTTCAGCATCAAGTCACACAAAACGCCCTCTTTGGAGCGGGGCTCCTTTAACATGAAAATCAGATCTCATTTTTTATTTTTTTCTCTCATTATTGGTTTACTGATCCTGAACGGCGGATGCGGCAAGCAAACTGCTCAAACCGCTGAACACAAGGTCAGCGTCACTCTGGCAAAACCCAGTCAGCACCTTTTCCAGAACCGCATCCATGTGCAGGGTCTCATCCAGCCTGTGGAAAAGGCGATCCTGGGCGCGAAGGTGGACGGCATACTGGAAGTACTGGCCGTGAAGGAAGGCGACACGGTCAAGAAAGGCGATCTGCTTTATCAGATAGACAAGCTGAATCTGGAAAACCGTTTCGTGATGTCGCAGGGCGAAGTGGATCTGGCCCAGAAATCCGTGGACGCGATGAACGCCCAGCTGGCAATATCCAAAAAGGAAATGGAAAAAGCCCAGACGGATTACGACCGCGCGAAGACCCTGCTGGAACAGGAAGTGATCTCCAACGACGACTATGAAAAGGCGGAAGTGAACGCACACAAGGCCACCCACGCCGTTACACGCGATCAGGAGCTGCTGAACTACATGAACGCTCAGCTGAGCGTGAAAAAGACCGCAAAGATGGTCGCGGAAAAAAATCTGAATGATTCCAAGGGGATCGCTCCCTTTGACGGGGTCATCACCCATAAATTCAAAGAACAAGGCGAATATCCCGGCAGCGGTTTCAGATCGCCTATCCTCCGCATGGAGAATCCCGATCTGCTGGAACTCTCCTGCCTGATCAGCAGTCTGCATTACGAAGATATCCAGCCCGGCAAAAGCAAGGTCCGCATCCACACGAACGGTGAGGATATCGAGGCTGTCATCACCTACCGCGCGCCCAGCATCGAGGAAAAGAGCCGCACTTTTGAAATCAAAGCGGAGCTGCCGCCCAAGACAAAAATCACCAGCGGTCTGCTCTGCAATGTGGATATCATCCTGGACGAACATGAGGCTTACGGTCTGCCGGAGGAAGCGGTGATGCTGCGCAGCGGCAACCGCTACATCGCCTATTATTCCGACCAGGGACAGGCGGCGTGCTTTGATGTGGAACCCGGACTCAGCACGGATGGGTTCATTGAGATCCTCAACATCGGATCCGCGTTGGATAAAGAATTTGTTGTATCCGGTCAATACTTTGTGAACGAAAAAGACCAGCTGACCGTTATCGAAAAATAGTTTTCCGCCGTATCAAAACATATTATGTCTCTGCCTGAAATTTCCATTAAGCGGCCAATCGCGCTGAGCTGTTTGATCATCACGATGGTGGTGATCGGGATCAGCTCGTTCTTCAAGATCGGCATTGATCTGGTTCCCAAAACCGACATCCCCTACGTGCAGATCTCGACCATCTATCCCGGCGCTACACCGGAGGAGATCGAGGTGGAAGTCGCCCGACGGATCGAGGACGCGATCGCTTCGCTGGACGGTCTGAAGCATACGACTTCGGTCTGCATGGAAAATATCTGCGCCATGTCGCTGGAATTCCATCTGGGAGTGGATATCAATCTGGCGCTCCATAATGTGCGTGAGAAGATCAACATGATCATGGAGGACTTTCCCGATGAAGTGGAAACGCCCATCCTGGACAAGTTCGACATCAACGCGCTGCCGGTCGTCATCCTCTATTTGACGGGTGACCGCACGATCGACGAGCTTTACGATTATGTGGACGACAAGCTCTCCGACCGCTTTGCCAGCATTCCGGGCGTTTCGGCAGTGCGCGTCCACGGCGGCAATGAGATGCAGCTGCACGTGCTGCTTTCACAGGACAAGCTCACGGAATCGGGTCTGACCGTGGGCGAGATCATCCAGCGCATTTCGGCCAACAACCGCAAGATGCCGGCCGGACACGTCAAGGAAGGCAATCAGGAATACAGCATCACTTATGACGCGGAATTCCGGGACATCAACGCTCTGAAGGAGCTGGAGATCGGCAATCATGCCGGAAGCCGCATCTATCTGGGCGACGTGGCAACGATCGAGCTTCGCAGTAAAGAGATCCGTCAGGAAGCCTATCTGAACGACAAGCCGGGCATCTGCATGGAAGTCGTCAAGAAGGGCGAGGCCAACGCCGTGGAAACCATCAAACGCATCCGCAAGCGCTTTGACGAGATCAACAAGAATCATCAGCTACCGGGCGGAATGGAACTGCACTGGCACAAGGACACGGGCGAATTCATTGAGACGGCTGTGGCGGATGCCTGGACCAGTGTCGGTCTGGGGATCCTGCTGACAGCGGCGCTGCTGTTCCTGTTCCTGCATGAGATCCGAGCGACGTTCATCGTCTCCATCACCATGCCGGTCTCGGTCATCGTCTCCTTCATGCTGATGAAGGCAATGGATTACACGATCGACCTTGTGACGCTGATGTCCATCGGCTCTTCTGTGGGCGTGCTGGTGGCGAATTCCATCGTCGTCATTGAAAACATTTACAAACAGCTTTCTCTGGGTCAAGACCGCAAGA
>JAFZAR010000142.1 GCA_017557085.1 Verrucomicrobiota bacterium
GCCGCGTTCCAAAAAGCTTTTCCGGATCGTTTTGTGGAAGTCGGCATTGCTGAATCCAACATGATCAGCGTGGCCGCCGGATTCTCCAAACTGGGCTTTATTCCGATCGTGGATGCGTTCGGCCAGTTTGGTGTGACCAAGGGCAATCTGCCGCTGACGATGGCCAACCTCTCTCAGGCACCGGTCATCGGAATGTTCTCGCACGTTGGTCTGCAAGATGCCGCCGACGGCGCGTCCCATCAGGCGACTGCCTATTTCGCCGCGCTCTCTGCCATCCCGCATCTGGTCGTGGTGGCTCCGGCCTGCGCCGCCGAAGCCGAATCGCTGATGTATCAGGCCATCAAGAAAATCGAATCCGACCGCAAATCCGGCAAAGACGGTGAATCCGTTGTGTTCTTTGTGGGACGCGAAGGCTATCCCACCTATTGGACCGAAGGCGCGACCTATTCCTGGGGCAAAGCACAGGTTCTGACACAAGGCAGCGACGTGGTGATCGCCGCCTGCGGTCCGCTGCTGGGCTACGCTCTCAAGGCCGCCGAATCTCTCAAGACTCAGGGTGTCGCCGCAACGGTCATCAACAATCCTTTCATCAACCGTGTAGATGTCGAAACCATCGGCAAAGCGGTAAAGGCTGCTCAAGGCCGCATCATCACCGTGGAAGATCATCAGCTGATCTGCGGCATGGGTGCGCAGATCGCGCACGCATTGGCTCAGAACGGTATCGCCTGCGATATGAAATCGCTCGGCATCCGCGGTGAATTCGGACGTTCCGCCTATAAGGTTGAGGAGTTATACAAAGCGCAGGGAATGTACACGGACGACATTATCAACGCTGCCATGAAACTTCTCAAACGCTGGTAATCTTATGAAAAGACAACCTGCTGCGGAAGAGAACACAGACTTTGAACCGATCCCCGTTGAGACACGGCTGGGCAACGCGCTCAGCCAGACTCCGCTGCTGGATATCCATACGCATCTGTACGATCCGGCCATGGGGAAAATGCTCCTGTGGGGCATAGACGATCTGCTGGTCTATCACTATCTGGTTTCGGAAGTGTTTCGCTATCTGCCGGTACCTTATGAGGACTTCTTCGCGCTGGATAAAGAACAGCAGGCTGACTTCATCTGGAACGAGCTTTTTATTCAGCACTCACCTATCTCCGAGAGCTGTCGCGGTGTCATCACCACGCTCAATATGCTGGGGCTGGATGTCAATAAACGTGATCTGAAAAACATCCGCAAATGGTTCTCCAAACGCACCGTTGAAGAACACGTCAACGACGTTTTCGAGCTGGGGAATCTGCGTGGTGTCGTGATGACCAACAGCCCTTTTGACCGGGAAGAGATCCAAATCTGGAAACGCGGTTTCAAACGGGACAGCCGTTTTCTGGCCGCGCTGCGTGTGGATCCGCTCCTCATCAACTACAAGGACACGGTTCCCTTCCTGCGTGAACAGGGTTACGACGTGCGACCCGAACTGGACGAAACGACTCGCAGTGAGCTGAGACGCTTCCTCAGTGAATGGGCTGATAAAATCGATCCGCTCTATCTGATGGTTTCACTGCCGCCTGAATTCACTTACAATGTGGAGACCTCACGCCACCGGCTGCTGACCAAGGTCGTTCTGCCCTTCTGCCGCGAACGCAAAATGCCTTTCGCGATGATGTGCGGCGTGACCCGCGCGGTAAATCCATCCCTGCAGCTGGCCGGCGACAGCATGGGGCGCTCTTCCATCGAATCCGTAGAAAACCTCTGCCGAACATTCCCGGAAAACAAATTCCTGGTCACCGTCCTTTCACGCGAAAACCAGCATCACCTCTGCGTGGCCGCGCGGAAATTCCGCAACCTGCATCCTTTCGGCTGCTGGTGGTTCAATAATATACCTACACTCATTGACGAGATCACCAATCTGCGCTTTGAGCTGCTGGGACTCAGTTTTACCCCACAGCACTCAGACGCACGTGTGCTGGATCAACTGGTTTACAAGTGGACCCATTTCAAAGAATCTCTAATCCTGACACTGGGCGAGAAATACTCCGCTCTGGAAGCTTCAGGTTGGGAAATCAGCGATAAAGATATCCAGCGCGACCTGAAAGGTCTGCTGGGAGGAGAATTTGAAACTTTTTGCAGAGAAGAATCACAAAACAAATAAACTTAAATAAACAATTATGAAACTGCACTTCTTAGGCGCGACACGCACAACGACCGGTTCCAAGTATCTGTTGGAAGTCAACGGCTCAAAAATTCTGCTCGAATGCGGCCTTTACCAAGGCAAACGAATGGAATCCATTGAGAAAAACCGCAACTTTGATTTTGATCCGGCCACGCTGGATTGCGCCGTGATCAGCCACGCGCATATCGATCACTGCGGCAATCTGCCACTGCTCTGCTCGAAAGGCTTCAAGGGAAATATTTACAGTACCTTCGCGACACGCGACCTGGCCAGCATCATGCTGGAAGACTCTGCCCGCATCCAACAGGCTGACGCGCAGTTCGTCACCAAAGAACGTGCCAAAGAAGGTTTGGGACCGGTGGCTCCGCTTTATACAAAAGAGGAAGCGGAAAAATCCGTCCGGCAGTTTATCAGCTTGAACTACTACCGCCCGATGCCGATCGCCCCCGGAGTCACGCTGACCTTCTATGATGCCGGTCATATTCTGGGCGCGGCACAAGTCTGTCTGGATATCGTGGAGCACGGACGCAAATTCCGTTACCTTTTCTCCGGTGATATCGGACGCGGCAATGATGACATCCTGCGCGATCCCGATCCGGTGGAAAATGTGGATTTCCTCCACATCGAAAGCACCTACGGCGATCGTCTGCACTCGCCCCGCAGCAAAGCAACGGAAGAAGTTTACAAATATGTGCGCTATGCCATTTCGCAAAAAGCGCTTGTTTTGATCCCGGCCTTCAGCATGGGCCGTACCCAGGACATCGTTTACACCCTGCACCAGCTGACCAAAGCCGGTCGTCTGCCCAAGGTTCCGATCTATGTGGACAGCCCCCTGAGCGTCAATGCAACAGAAGTTTACCGTCTGCATCCGGAGTGCTTTAATAATGATATTTATGACTTTCTGCAAAGCGGAACGAACCCCTTTGGTATGGATAACCTGACCTACATCCGGGAAATATCCCAGTCGCAGAAACTGAACAAAGTCAAAAAATCCGCCATCATCATCAGCGCGTCGGGAATGTGCGAAGCCGGGCGTATCCGTCACCATCTGAGCAACCACATCAACGATCCGCACACGCTGGTTCTCTTTATCGGCTACTGCGCGGAAAACACACTGGGCGCGGCTATCCTGGCTGGTGAAAAGAAAGTCAACATTTTCGGTCATCCTCACAATGTCCGGGCTCGTATCGCCCAGATCGACTCCTTCTCCGGTCACGCGGATCGTGATGAACTGCTCAAATACATTGGAAACCTGAAAGGCGACCTGAAAAAGATTTTCGTCTCCCATGGCGAGGAAGATCAGTCTCTCGGCTTTGGAGAACATCTGAAAGAGTTCTGTCCGAAGAGCGAAGTCATCGTTCCCGAACTGGGAAATGCTTTCACACTTTAAATTGTTTTATTTTATCATGAAATTGAATTCACTTACAAAAATGTCAGCCGTGTTGGCCGCCTGTGGTTTCATCTCACTGGCCAACGCTCAAGAAAACGCACCTCAGGTTCCCTGCTGCGCAAAATGCCTTATCAGCAATGCCAGAGTTCCGGAACCGGCAATGGATTCCTTTGACGGACGCATCGAGAAAGATCCCCGTGTCCGCACTTATGTGACACCGGCCCGCATCGTCTGGCAGACGGAGAACACGGAAAAGGCATCCGTTCAAAATGCGGAATATCTGCTGAAAAATACCTCCGGCCAGATCAGTCTGACCAATCCGGAGCTTTGCGTTTTTGAGAATAAAGGTGAAGCACCCGGCATCATTCTGGACTTTGGAACAGAGCTTTCAGGCGGCATCCAGATCGGATGCGCCAGTACCTCCACAGGTAAACCGGTCCAGATACGCATCCGCTTCGGTGAATCTGTCAGTGAAGTCATGCACGACATCGGCGGAGATAAAAACGCGACCAACGATCACGCCGTCCGCGATCAAACTACTCTGGTTCCCTGGCTGGGTACGGCGGAAATCGGCAATACCGGTTACCGTTTCGCGCGTATAGACCTGGTCCAGCCCAACAGCACGATGAGTCTCAAGTTCACCCGTGCTGTTTTCCTGTTCAACGATCTGCCCTATCTGGGTTCCTTCGTGTCCAATGATGAACGTCTGAACAAGATTTGGCAGACGGGTGCCTACACAGTCCAGCTGAACATGCAGAACTATGTGTGGGACGGTTTCAAACGCGACCGACTGGTCTGGATCGGCGACATGCATCCGGAAACAATGACCATCAATACGGTTTTTGGCAATAACTGGATGGTGCCTCGCAGTCTGGATCTGGTTCGCGATGAAACACCGTTGGGTTCCTGGATGAATGGCATCAGCTCCTACTCCATCTGGTGGCTGTTGATCCACAATGACTGGTACCGCATCAATGGCGATCTGAACTATCTCCAGCAACAGCAGCCTTATCTGACAGGTCTCCTGCGCCAGCTGCTTGCCTGCGTGGACGAAAAAGGTGTGGAAAAAATGCCCAACGGCCGTTTCCTGGATTGGCCCAGCAACGCCAACCCGGAAGCCATCCATGCCGGTCTGCAATCCCTGATGATTCTGGCCTTTGATGCCGGTGTGAATCTCTGCGATACCTTGGGCGAAACGGAACTTTCCAAAGAATGTGCAGCCATGGCCGCTAAAATGCGCACCTATATTCCCGATCCTAACAACAGCAAACAAGCCGCTGCTCTCATGGCACTGGCCGGTCTGGGTGATGCGAAAGATCTGAATGAAAAAATCATGGCTGTGGACGGCGCACAAAGAATGTCCACTTTCTATGGTTACTATGTTCTGCTGGCACGCGCCAAAGCCGAAGATTATCAGGGCTGTCTGGACGTGATCCGCGAATACTGGGGCGGAATGCTTGACATGGGTGCTACGACATTCTGGGAAGATTTCGAC
>JAFZAR010000143.1 GCA_017557085.1 Verrucomicrobiota bacterium
CAGACCCTTGTCGTGAGTGGCCATCCACATGGAAGAGACAAACTTAGGCCAGCCCTGGTGCATATTGGCGGTGCAGCAGCCAAAATTCGGTTCCAAACCGTACATATTGGACTCATCCCCATTGGTGGACCATTTGCGCTTATCCTTGGTGCAGAGGACCTGATTGGCCTGCTGATCGTATTGATGCGTCCAGAAATCGGGAGTGGTTGTTCCCGGCAGGGCATTGTACGCCAGCGATTCCAGACGATCGGCCAGAGCGGGAGTACCCCAGATGCTGATCAGGTTCTCCAGCGAGAACATCATTTCCACCACGGCGCAAAGCTCTGTTCCCTGAGTCGGGTTCAATCCGGCCAAATGCTCATCACAGGCAAAAACACCCGTGACCTGACCGTGATAGCGATCCAGAGACTTGAGCCCCATGATGAAACTCTCGTGGAACTTCTCGTCAGCGGTCTGCTGATATTTCAAGCCGGGATATTTCAGGGCCATCGCGATATTGACCCCGTGAGAAAGCAGATTGTAGCCGATCTTGGGCGGATTGTCCTTCGGTGTCAGGGGACTGCGCCACAAGGTGATGGCTTCATCCGTATAGGCAAAGTTCCGGAACCACTCATCCCACTTATAGCAGTTGTCAATAATAGACTGAGCGGCTTTGACATACATCGGATCCTTCGTTTGGCGGTACATCCAGTGAGCTGCGATGCAGGTCTCCATTGCGCGCACACCACGCCATTGGTTGTCCGGCCAATCCGGGGGATTATCCAAGATGAACTGGAAGTAGCTCTTGAGCAATTCCAGAACACGTTCATCGCCAGTCGCTTCATAATACTGGATCAAGACCTTGGTAGCCACAGCCAGCGGCCAGCGATCCGTATTCTGGACCGGTCCAAACCAACCAGTGTCCTGGCGGGTCATCAGCATGTACTCGATGTAAGGACGCGCCTTGGAAATAAGGCGCTGGTCATCCAGCAAATAAGCCAGAGGAACTAATCCGTCTAAATAATAAGGACCGCGCTCCCAGGCATCGCCATCCAAACCTTTCCAGGCCGAAGAAAATAAAGAATCCCAAAACTCATCCAGATGCCCGGTCAGACCGCGGGCCTGAATCTGGAGTTGACTGCGCAGCCAGCCATCGGGCTTGACTGTTCCCAGAGGCAGTTCCATGAAAGCCTCCGGAGCTAAAGGGGCCGGATTTTCCGGGTAATTAGCCGCATCTACGGCTGCCGCGCCTGCGATCAAGGCACACGCCGCGATGCTCGAAGTAAGTGATGCAAATCGTCTCATAACAGCTCCGTTACAATACCGGTGAGCATACTAAAAATTACCACTTTCCACAAGGAATTATGTGGGCAGGCTTGACCGGATTACGCATTTTCTTCGTAAATTCTTTAAAATAGAATAATTACTTATTGCATTATACTCTGAAAACAAATAAAATCGGGGTGGGGGGTTTATAGACCTTAATATTATGAATAATATCATAAAAAATCTAATAAAGTGGACACTGATTTCTGTGTTCTTAATTTCCTCTTCCGCAGCACTCTACGCAGGAGGAACCATCAGTTTGGTAACAGAAAACGCCGTAACATACGGCTCTGTTAAACCGAAATCTGGACATGAAGTAGGTGATAATATAGGCACTGATTTTACCGCCACGATCATGTATGGCGATGAAAAGATCGATGTTGCCGTTTTTACTGCTACCATCGAAAAAGATGAAAATAATAACGTATATAGTGTACCAACAGGTAAACTAAACGGTGGTATTAAAGCTTATAACAATCTGCCGGCAGGCAAAACCGTAACTCTCTATCTGATTGTTTATGATCGCGGGTATGTCGATCACCCCAGCAGCGGCGATTATTATTACGCAGTCTCTCCTGAATTTACTTACACAACAGGTGA
>JAFZAR010000144.1 GCA_017557085.1 Verrucomicrobiota bacterium
CTTGGAACGCGCCGGACAACTTGATGTATTTTAAAGCTTCTTTATCATCATCATCCAAACTGGCAAGCAGCGCACGAATATAATAGTCCAGCGCCAGACCCGTCTTGGAGGATACATTCAGATGACCTTTCAGGTGTTCAATATCTTCTTTATCACCATCTGTATAAGCCAATTCCAAGCAGGAAAGGAGCAGAGGGATATTGGATTTCTGCTTTTGATACACTTCCCTAAAGTATTTGCGTGCTTCTGTGATATTTTCCTCAGAGAAAACACATTGTCCTTTGAGCATGGTAGCATCCAGCTTAGCAAAAGGATCATCCCCGTTTACCATGTCCAGTAATTCTTTTGCTTTGTCAATGTTCCCCTTCGACATCTCTGTAGATGCCAGGATGACATAGATACATTCTTTCACACCGGAGGACTGTACCTGTTCCGCCAGCTTTGCAAAATCATCCGCTGCAATCTGTTGGTCAGAAACACCACTTCCTCGCATGAACAGTAAATCTTGCAGAAACAGCAGATCCTTATAAGGAGAATCACGCACGACCAAAAGCTCTTTGATTTGAGTAGAGGTTTCTGTGTCACCCACACGCAATCCCGTCATAGCCAAGCGGTATAAGATATCATCGCTTAAACTGTCACCTACCGGCTGATTTTTATATCTCTGATAAGCATACGCATTCATCCCGGACAGGAGTGACGCTTTGTAAGCATTGTTGAGCAATGATTTATCCAGAGGATCCAGAGCAGCGGCTTCAAACCAATAATAAGCTGCGGAATAGAAATCGTCATCTTTTTCAGAGATTTCCGCCAGCATCTTAAAGGCATCTTCATTGTGGCGATCTTTTCTGATCACTTTTCCCAGAAGTTCTATAGCCTTTTGATTTTCACCATCTTGCATTGCCACAGAAGCTTCACTCAATAACTGAGCGGTGCTTTTATTCACAAAGGCAAGGAAAACGACTCCTACTAAGGAAATGAGAGCAATAGCCAATAAGGCAATTAATAGTATTTTTTTCATCGTGATTTGTGTTTTTTATTTTGTTGCAGCAAAATTCACACTTTCCGTCTTATCGGCAAAGCAGAAGATATGTAGCAAAAATTTTTTCTGATTAAAAGCTTTTTATTAAAAATCATTTATTTTCAAATGCTTTATGACCACTCCAGCATCCGTTCGATGGGTGCCCTGGCCTGATCCATGATTTCCTTGGAGAGGTGGATCTGCGGCCGGAGTGTCCGCAGTGTATCCAGCAATTTAGACAAGGTGATCTTCTTCATGTGACGGCATTCGGGAAGATATCCCCTAACCCTGAGAGGGAAAAAGAGCTTACCGGGACATTCTTTTTGAAGCCGATGGATCATATTTGCCTCTGTCACAATGATAAACTCCCGCGCGGGATTCTCCCGGCAATAGGAGATCATCTTTTCCGTGGAACAGACTTCATCCGAGACATCTTTCACTTCCTGGAGACATTCCGGGTGAGCAACCACTTTAGCTTCAGGATGTTCTTTTTTTGCCTGATTGACCGCTTCCGCGGTGAACAGGGCATGAGCGTAACAGCAGCCCGGCCAAAGGATCATCTTCCGTCCGGTTTGTTTCGCGACCCAGGAACCCAGATTTTGATCCGGGGTGAACAGGATCGGGCGATCCTTGGGACACTTTGAAACGATCCTAACCGCGTTGCCGCTGGTGCAAATCACGTCTGACAAAGCCTTTACAGCTGAAGAACAGTTGATGTAACTGACCACAAAAAGTTCCGGGTGTTCGGCTTTGAATTTAGCCAGTTCCTCGGCGGGAGCACACTCCTCCAAACTGCATCCGGCATCCGTATCCGGCAGTACAACAATGCGTTCCGGGTTAAGGATCTTGGCGGTCTCGCCCATGAAATTGACACCGCAGAAACAAATGACTTCAGCCTTGGTTTTGGCGGCTTCGCGGGAAAGTCCCAGAGAGTCTCCGACATAGTCCGCGATATCCTGTATTTCCGGTGCCTGATAATTATGGACAAGCAGAACCGCGTTGCGTTCTTTTTTCAAATGCAGGATATCCTCCTGCATCCGACGGATCTGCTCCGGGGATAAAGCGGTACCCTTATCCCTTTCTTCAATTTGAAAAGGATTGCCGCTCACAGGCTTGACTATATTCTGACAATATTGGACAAGATGCTCTGGAATCTTGATATCCATAGCGAAAAGGCTAACAAAAGCATTTTTCTTTAGCAATTCAATTCACTTCGATTGCTAATTGCTAATTATAAAGATTTTTGCTATTATGAAGGGGCGACAGTGCGCTGTTTGTGGAAAGTTCAGGACTTTGAACCGGAAACGGTCGAAAAGCTGGCGGCTCAATTAGGAGTCACTCAGCTGGCGGCTCAGTGTCTCTATAACCGGGGCTGTCAAACTCCGGAAACAGCCAAGTCTTTCCTGGAGCCTTTCCTGCGGAATCTCAGCAATCCTTTCGACATCCCGCAGATGGACCGCGCAGTGGAACGGCTTATCCAAGCCCGTCAACATCAGGAACCTGTCACGATTTTTGGGGATTACGATGTGGACGGCATCACCGCCACAGCTTTGCTGGTTGAGTTTTTTAACTGCTTAGGCTGGAATTGCATGGGCAGTTTTCTGCCTTTGCGGATGGAAGACGGCTACGGACTTTCTGATGAAGGTGTGGATCACTGCATGGCGCAGTATCCGGGAACACGGATCCTGCTGGCGGTAGATTGCGGCTCCACCTCGGCAAAGTCCATCCAGCGGCTCCAAAACCAAGGCGTGGATGTGATCGTTCTGGACCATCACCAGATAGACGAAACCGAAAAGCCGTCACCAGTCGCTCTGGTCAATCCCCGGAATATTTCCCTTTCTGAATTAACAGACCCAAAACGGGAACAGGAGATCCTTGATCTGCAAAATCTTTGTTCCGCCGGTCTGGCTTTCAAACTGGCTCATGCCCTGCTGAAACAGGGACGGGAGCTGAACGCGCCCTGGGGCAGCGCTTTCGATCTGAAGAGTGTGCTGGATCTGGTAGCTATGGGAACCATAGCCGATCTGGTCAAGCTGCAGGGTGAAAACCGCATTTTTGTCAGCAACGGTCTCAAGTGCATCAGCCAGACACAGCGTCCCGGTTTGCAGGAGCTGGTGAGGATCAGTCAACGCAAGAGCGTGACGGTGTATGATGTCTCCTTCTACCTGGCTCCCCGCTTGAACGCGGCCGGACGACTGGAAGACGCGCAGGTGGCATTGAAGCTGCTGACAACCAAAGACCGGGCCGTCGCGCTGCAGCTGGCGTTGCAGCTGGATCAAGTGAACCAGGCGCGCAAAGGTCTGCAAAACCGGATCGCTGAAGAAGTGATCGAACGGGTCCGGAGGAATTTTAACCCCGAAGAAGACTATGTCATCGTTGAGGGAAACTTTGAATGGCATCTGGGAGTGATCGGTATCGCGGCGGCGCAAGTCACCAAGCAATTCCATCGCCCGGTCATCATTCTGGGCGGAAACGGTCAGAACTGGCGCGGATCGTGCCGGAGCATCGAAGGGTTCGACATGGCCAGCGCGCTGCGAGAATGTGAAGACCTGCTCCTGAGCCACGGCGGTCACTCGATGGCAGCCGGTGTCGAAGTGGAACTGAACAAACTGGAAGCGTTTCGGAAAAAGATCAATGAAGTGGCACGGAGAAGTCTGGAGAACAAAGAACTTCGCCGCACATTACTACTGGATGCCGTAGTTCACCTCAAAGATATGCGGCCGGAAATCGTTAATGAACTGTTCCGGCTGGCTCCATTCGGTATGGGGAACAGTCCGCTGCTGTTCGGTGCCAAAGGAGTGCGCCAGGTACGGCCGGCACGCCGGTTCGGACAGATGCAGCGTCACTTGAAACTGTTCATGCGCCAGGAGGATGAACCGACGATCGAAGGAGTTATTTGGAACTGTGAAGACGAACCTCCCAGCAACTGTCTGCTGGATATCGTCTTTGAACCGACATTGGATTGTTTCAACGATCAGGACATTGTAAGACTTCGCATACAGGACTGGAAAGTCAGCGAAGAAAATTAGACC
>JAFZAR010000145.1 GCA_017557085.1 Verrucomicrobiota bacterium
CCTCGATTTCATTAGGAAAGACGACATCCAGATTTGTGCCCAGATAATTGGTGATGATGGCTTCATCTCCTTCGATCCTGTATTCAAAATCCGAAGGTGTTGTTTCTGCCTGTGAGGAAGTCAATACCATCCAGCAGAAGACTATCGCTGTCAAATAAGCAAATAATCTATTGATATTCATTGTATTCTGTTTGAATAGATCAGATTCATTTCCAATCTTTCATACATTTTATTCTACACCTTTCTTGCATTTTTTCAATCTTTTGTCCTTTTAATTTTTTGCGTGTTGCCACTACCGGGTTGCCAGATAGAAAACGTTTGGAAACCGAACATTAGGTTAGACATCCGCGAGGAAGACTGGTATTCTTTTTCGTGAAGAAGGATTCGAGAGACGATGATTTCAAGAAGAGGATTTTTAGCAGGGACCGCCGCGGCGATGGCAGCCTGGCCGGTACAAAAGACTGTATCCGCGCCGGCGGAGACTCCGGCTCAGGATCAGGGCAAACGGGAAAAGACGATTTTCAGAGTGCTGGGTTCGTGTGCCTCGGAGGGGTGTCCCTCTCCATTCTGTACATGTGATGTCTGTGTGGAGGCCCGTACCCGCGGCGGCAAAGATATGCGCACCCGTGCCGGTTATCAGCTGGGGGATACCATCCGCATAGACTGGAGCCCGGACGCTTTCGCGCAGGGGATACGGTTCAATCTGGATCCCTGTCTGCTCCGGCATATCTTCATCACACACAGTCATGAGGATCATTTGCTGCCCATGGATTTCTGGACCCGCGGCATCGTGATGAAGCATGACGGTTCTCTGGTCAAAGTCTATGGGAACGAGAATGTCCTCAAAATCATCGAAAAAAGTATCGAGCGCGGCTGGCAGAATAAGAACAACCGTCTGGAGCCGGTCACGATGGTTCCGGGCAAGACGGTAGAGATCCCGGAGCATCAGATCAGCGTAACGGCTCTGCTGGCCAACCACATGAAAACGGAGCAGGCGCTGCTGTATATTTTTGCCGGGCCGGGCTGGAAGCTGTTCATCGCGCACGATACGGATTACTTTCCGGACAGCACCTGGGAATTCCTGAGGGGACAGCAGATAGATGTGATGGTGGTGGACTCTACCTGGGGCATGGTGCGCCGCAATGACGGGCACCTGGGCATCCCCAATGTGGTGGAAATCGTTGAGCGGATGAAGAAAGAGGGCGGACTCAAGGAGAACGCTTTGGTCATTCCCAGCCATCTCAGCCACCATGGAACGCCGAAACACGCCGAGCTGGAGGCCAAACTGGCTCCTTTGGGCATGGAACCGGCCTATGACGGCAAAGTGGTCGAGCTGTAGTTTTTTCAATATCTCACAGTGGAATATGTGTTTTGTGTAAATGATCCAGTCAATACCGTTTGGAGATGATTTTTATGGAAAAAGCAAGTAATATGAACTGGAAAAATTATTACGATCAGCACTATAAGAAAATAGTGGGGATATTGCTTCTTGCCCTTTTACTTTCTGAAGGTGTTTTATTCTTTCTGCATTTTATCGAACCAAAAGTCAGAGATAATCTGGAGGAAAAAATGCAGAAAGAAAATTATCCAGCGGAAGTCATTGAAGAGAAATGCGGATATTACAGTTTTTCACTTCCGAATGTTTTAGCTTATTCCGTAGTGTGCGGACTTATCCTATGGAAAATTGGGGGATTCCTATTTACACTAATCTTGATCTTTAGCAAAAAACATATTGTTTTCAGGATAGCTGTCTTCTGCTTTTGGGGACCTTATTTCGCAATCCACATTTATATAGCTTTGTATGCCTATCTTGCTGTATAGGTATATGATTAATGTAATAAGTGTGAAGTAAAATAAGACAGATCAAACGAACTATCCGTCATAATCCGGACAGTTGAAAACGAAAATCCCCGATGTGAAACAGCACCGGGGATTTTTGGGCTTGGAGTTCGTTCGTCTCGGAATTGCGGAATCAGCCTTTGACGGAAGGTTCGCTGGAGACAACGGTCCCGACCTGGGTATCGCCGTTGAGGACGCGGGTCAGGTTGCCCGGAACGAACGCGTCAAAGACGATGATGGGGATCTTGTTTTCGGAGCAAAGTGAGAAAGCGGAAGCGTCCATCACGCCCAGATGCAGTTTGATGGCATCCTCATAAGAAAGAAGCGAAAAGCGCTGCGCGTTCGGGTTTTTCTTGGGATCGGAGTCGTAAACGCCGTTGACTTTGGTCGCTTTCAGCAGCGCGTCCACGCTCAGTTCGCTGGCACGGAGAGCCGCCGCGGTATCGGTAGAAAAGAAGGGATTGCCGGTTCCTCCGCCAAAGATGACGATGCGTCCTTTTTCCAGATGGCGGACGGCTTTGCGGAGGATAAAGGGTTCAGCCACACGGTTCATTTCGATGCCGGTCTGAACACGAGTGGGAACACCGGATTTCTCAAGCGTGTTTTGGAGCGCCAGGGCGTTGATGACAGTGGCCAGCATACCCATATAGTCGCCGCTGGTGCGGTCAATGCCCTGCTGACTGCCGGAAAGTCCGCGGAAGATATTGCCGCCGCCCACAACGACAGCTACCTGGACTCCCAGTTTGTGAGCCGCGAGGATCTCGTCCGCAGCGTTTTGGATGGCTTCGGTGGATATCCCGGAGCCGGCTGCGCCGCCCAGAGCCTCACCACTGAGTTTCAGCAAAATTCGTTTATATTTCATACGATAAAATCAGTTTTATGTTTCTCAGTGTTTTGTTCTATTCAGATATGTTTTACGCACTAAAGCTTTCACCGCAGGCACACGTGCTGGTGGCATGGGGATTATGTACTTTGAAACCGGCACCCTGAAGGGCATCCACATAGTCCAGTTCCGATCCGGAAACGTAGAGGACGCTCTTGGGATCAATGACGATCTTGGTATCTTTGCTGATGACCAGGATATCCCGCGCGGCCGGTTCGTCCTGCAGATCTATTTTGTACTGCAAACCGGAACATCCGCCGCCAATGACGGCAATCCGCAAAACACCATCCGGCCGGCCTTGCCGTTTGAGCAGTGAGTGGACTTTGTCCGCCGCGTCTTGTGTGACACGGATGACGCGCTCATCACCGATACGGTAATTCAAGGCCGGTTGTTCCGCGGGCCGGTTGGTGTCAGAGTCAGGCATTATCAGTTCCCGAAGAGTTCGCCCGCGCCCAGAACGCAGACATGGGCTTTGTTCAGGATCTCAATGGCGTGATCGGGATCGTTCAGACGGAAGATCTGGACGCTCTGTTTACCCGTAGCCAGTGAGAATCCGTACATATATTCCACATTGATCTGGTTGGAATTCAATGTGTTCAGAATGCTCAGCAGCCCGCCGGGTTCATTCGGGATGGAGATGGCCAGCACATCGCTGACTTTCACTACCAGAGCATTGGATTCCAGGGCTTTCTTGGCCGCTTCCCAGTCCTTGATGATCAGGCGCAGGATGCCGAAGTCAGCGGTATCGGCCAGAGTCAAGGTGGAGATATTGATCTGGGCTTTCTGGAGTATTCCGCAAATATGAACCAGGGCTCCGGGCTGGTTCGGGATCATGATGGAAAGTTGTTTCAGTTTCATATCAAATTACCGTTAATGGGTTCTATTCTAGTTAATCTTGTGGGGATCACGCAGATCGCAGACCCGTTTGATCTTGCCTTCGCTGCGCTGCAGGGTGTCGGGCTGGACCAGCTTGATGATGGCATGGATGCCGATGATCTGCTCGACGCTGCGGCTGATGCGTTTTTCCAGAGCGGTGACTTCGCTGACGGTGTCACCGATGAGTTTGTCGTTGATCTCGACCTGGACTTCCAGCGTGTCGAGATTGTGCTCTCTGCGCAGAACGATCTGATAGTGCGGCAGAGTGCCTTCGATGGAAAGCAGAGCGGTTTCGATCTGTGTCGGGAAGACGTTGACCCCGCGGATGATGAACATATCGTCACTGCGGGTGCTGATGCGTTTGATGCGGCGCAGGGTGCGTCCGCAGGCGCAGCGTTCCGAGGTCAGAGAGGTGAGGTCGCGTGTGCGGTAGCGGATCATCGGCATGGCGGCTTTGCTCAAGGTAGTCAAAACCAGTTCGCCTTGTTCGCCTTCCGGCAGGACTTCACCGGTATCCGGATCAATGATCTCCGGGTAGAAATAGTCTTCAAAGATATGCGGTCCGGCCTGGTGGATACATTCCATCGCCACGCCCGGTCCGATGATCTCGGACAAGCCGTAAATATCGATAGCCTTGATATTGGTATTGGCTTCGATGTACTTGCGCATTTCCTGAGTCCAGGGTTCCGCGCCGAAGATGCCGTATTTCAGAGAGAGGCTCTTCATGTCGATACCCATGGACTGGGCCTGGTCTATCAGATGGATGAAGTAGCTGGGCGTACAGCAGATAGTGGTCACGCCGAAGTCTTTCATCAGCATGATCTGGCGGTGAGTATTGCCGCCGGAGGCCGGAACAACGGTGGCACCCAGGGCTTCCGCGCCGTAGTGAGCGCCCAGACCGCCTGTGAACAGGCCGTATCCATAGGACACCTGGACGATGTCGTTGGAGGTCATTCCCACGGATTTCATACCGCGGACGATGACTTCTTCCCAGACCCGGAGGTCTTCTTTGGTATAGCCCACAACGATGGGCTTGCCGGTGGTTCCGCTGGAGGCGTGAACGCGCACGACTTCATTCATCGGACTGGCAAACAAACCAAACGGATAGGTGTCGCGCAGGTCTTTTTTGATAGAAAAAGGCAGTTTCGCGATGTCTTCCAGTTTCTGTATATCGTTGGGAGTGAGGTTTCTTTCTTCCATTTTTGCGCGGAAGAAGGGAACCCGTTCGTAAGCCCGGAGCACAGTTTGCTGCAGGCGGGTCAACTGAAGCTCTCTAAGTTTTTCCACAGGAAGGAAATCAGGAGCGTTGACGGGATCAAATACAATTTTGTTTGCCATAAAAATTCAAAATGCGGCGCACGTCAGTGTGCGCTTCACAGCATTTTTATCACTCTTTGGGGAAAGTGTCGATATAAAACTGAAAACTTTAAAAGTCAGTAAAATTATTAAAAATCAATTTCTTATCTTATTTTTTGGGAGGGTGGAAAGTCCCGGATATGCGGTTGACTATTTCCCCAGATGGTTCATACTGTGCGCGAAAGAAGAAGGTCCCGCGGGCGGACCCTCCTGAGAAATACGATGAAACGTTCTGAAATCAATCAATATATCCGTGAGGCGGAATCCTTTTTCGCCCAGAATCATTTTATTTTACCACCTTTTGCCAGCTGGAGCCTGAAGGATTTTCAGTCCCGCAAGCGGGAAGAGATCGCCGAGATCCTGGACTGCGAGCTGGGATGGGATGTGAC
Source organism: Verrucomicrobiota bacterium (assembly GCA_017557085.1). Lineage (GTDB taxonomy): Bacteria > Verrucomicrobiota > Verrucomicrobiia > Limisphaerales > UBA1412 > UBA1412. Next base: position 5,344 of record JAFZAR010000145.1, read on the forward strand.
CGATTACGGCGCGGGCAAATATCTGGAAAAGGGTCTGTTCCTTTTCACGATCCGCAACGGCAAGCTGGGCAGTCAGTTGTACACAAAGCCCTATGCTGAGAAAATCATGATCTCCAAAGAAAACCAGGTGACGCCGCTGCATTATCATCGCTCTAAGACAGAGGATATTATCAACCGCGGAGGAGGCCGTCTGGTGTTCGAGCTGTATAACAGTGATCCCAATGACGGACTGCTCCAGACTCCTGTAACGGTTTGGAGCGACGGGGTGAAGATGACGGTGCCGGCGGGCAAGCCGTTTTCTCTGCCGTCGGGAGCCAGTTTGACGCTGCCGGTGGGTGTGTATCACTCTTTTTATGGTGAAAAAGGTTCCGGTCAGGTGATGATCGGCGAGGTTTCCGCCGTGAATGACGATCATACGGATAATGTCTTCTACGAGAAGCTGCCGCGGTATCCGGAAATCCAAGAGGATGAAGA
>JAFZAR010000146.1 GCA_017557085.1 Verrucomicrobiota bacterium
AGCTCCTGCACACAGTAAAGTTCCGCCTTGTTCTCGCCCAGAGTGAAAGTCTTGGAGAAATTCGGACTCATGAAATAATTCGTTTCCACGCCTACCCACTGAGCCGCGTCTGTCGTGCGGAAAATGCCAAAGTGAGAACCCGGCATTCCCTGGATGTTCAGCACACAGCCGTTGGTTTGGTAGCTGGCAAGGAAATCATCATACGAGATCGTAGGGGGAACCTTGTCCACCGCGACCGCTTTATAATAAAGAGAGGGATCCGTGTGAAGAAGGAATGTATTGGTCCAGCCCTCCAGCACGGCATACCTTTCCACCTGCCAGGGGCCTTCCGGCTGAGCGGCGGATTGGATCTCGATCGGCTGATAAACAGCTCCGAACACAGAAACTTCCACACCGTTCTCCACGGGTTCCGCGCCAACAAACCTGACATCCGGCGCGGAAGAGGCAAAAATCCTCAAACCGAAATTGCCGCTGAGAGAGGTGCCGAAGTTATAGGGCACAAAATCCGCCTTGGGCTGATGATTGGCATCCATGCTGCGGATCCAGAAATCACCATAACTGAAACCGACCGCGGGTGTTTTATACATGATTATACCCGCGTTGTCGCCTTCCTCCAGACCGTAGAACTGAAGCGTCCAGAAGAAAGAAGGATCATGCATGGGCAGATTGATATTCTCGATATTCAAAATGCTGTAACCGGTCTTGATCTGCAGGGGCTTGGACTCAAAAAGGAGCGTACCGGGCCGATGGACTTCTACCTCACTTTTTTCATAGATAGTACCGTCCTGGCGGTAAAATCTGAAGATCGCGTACTTGGTCGGCGATACGGTGCGTATATTGGCATAGCATTCCAGCTCAACCTTTTCGATCATTCTGGCAACACCGCCCAGATAAATATCGTCACCAAACTCGTCCACTCGATTGAAGGGACCGTAGAAACTATTGTTCTGAGGCGTGTCGAAATTATCGTAAACTATCTCCAGATCCGCGCGGCAAACCGAACCCAACGCGAGTACAAAAGCACATAAAATCAGAATTCTTTTCATCATCTCATTACCCCCAAGCCAACCTTGGCGCACAATAATATACATCTAAAACAGCAAAAAGACAATAGAAGGTTGTCTTTATTTTTCAAAATCATTAAATTATTTGCCGTGATGGTATCATCACGGAGAGAAAAAACACAGACTGGATACCTCTTCTCAAACAATCAGCCCTGAAGAAAGTCAGAGAATAAAATCGCGGATGGCGCTTTTATCCGTATGCTCTAATACTTTCCTGGTCATAGGAAAATTCACGATTGGAAGCATTGTCGGTTCAGTCTCTATCATTTCCGAGGCGATCCATTCCTGCATGGATATGGTGGCCTCCGGGATAGCGCTGTTTGCTGTAAGAACGGCTGAACTTCCTCCGGATGAAGAACATCCTTATGGGCACGGAAGAATTGAGAATGTTTCCAGCATGATCGAGTCACTTCTGATCCTTCTGGCCGGAGCCTGGATCCTCTACGAATCTATCCACAAGCTCTTCCATCCGGAACCGATACAGCAGATTTGGCTGGGTGTCGGGATCATGTTAGTCTCTTCCTTAGTCAATCTTTTCGTAGCCAGAGGGTTATTTAAAATTGGCCGAAAGATGAATTCCGCCGCTCTGCTGGGCGATGCCTGGCACCTGATGACCGATATCTGGACTTCCGCCGGTGTTATGGCCGGGTTGTTCTGTATTTGGCTGGGCGGTTTATTGATGCCCAATATCCAGCTGACCTTCCTGGATCCCGTTGCAGGCATTGTGGTGGCCCTGATGATCATCCGCACTGGGGTAAATCTCCTGGTTGAATCTGCTAATCAGCTTATGGATGAACATCTTCCACCTGAGGAAGAAGAGCTGATCAAGAATCATTTGCTTGAATTGAAACCCAAGATCCGCGGATATCATAAGATGAAAAGCCGCCGTGTGGGCAATAAGCGGTACATTGAATTTCACTTGAAGGTGGACGGGAATATGTCAGTAACAGAAGTCCACAATCTCAGTCACCATATCCAGGAAGTCATTGAGGAACATCTGCCGAACTGTTCCGTGAGCATCCATTTCGAGCCTTGCGAAGAATGCATCGGTGAATGTAAAAAGCATTGTGCTTTGACCCCGGAAGAACGGGTACAGGGGATGTTCTGGAAGCTATAAACAGACTCCGACTATTTCGCGGTCTCTTCTTTTAATTTTTCCTCCGGTTCCGGAGGTGTTTGCTCTTGAGGAACAAACAGCACCCTGAAGAATCGTCTTTCTTCGGGCGAAAGGTTCTTCCAGCGTTCAGCGCCCAGCAGATAGGCGGAACGTTTTTCGGCCGGCATTTCGGAAATCTCCACCAGGATCTTGAGGGAGTTCTGACGTTCCACGGGAGGCAGCTCTTCCAGCATCCGCATCACTTTCCAGATCTTGTCGCGATCCTTTTCGGGCAGTGCCTTATAGACCTTTTTCCGATCTTCATTGCTCATTCGGAAGAAGTTATTCAGCTCACCCCACATCCATTTCTCGCGGTCGCTTTGGAGTTTCTTCGGGTCTTTGCCGAATTTATTGTCCTTGCGGTCTCCACGGCGGTCACCATTTATTGGCGGCGGAGGCATCTGTTTTCCGAAGGAAGGCGGATTATCCTTTCCGTCACGTTTTTCTCTGGGAGGCGGCGGCATATCCACGCCGGGCGGCTTTTCGCCCATCGGAGGACGATATCCCCGGTTGCCGTCACGCATCCCGTCGGAAGGTCCGTCTTTACGGCCGTCCTTTTTCGGAGACTGTTTATGCTCATCCATTTTCCAGGGAAGCATTCTCGCGTTTTTGAGAATGCTTGCCCGCTGTTCAGCCGGGATAGAGAACCAGCGTTTCAGCCGGGCCTGGATGATTTCCCGGTAATCTTCCGGGACGGATTCCACATACTTATCCAGTTTATCCTCAGACAGATCGAGTCCGCAAAAGAGATACCAGCGCAGATCCAGCACCTGCAGTTTCCATTCACGCTGCTGGTGAGGCATCTGCTTGTATTCTTCCACTTTCTTGCGGATGATCTCCTGGAATTTCTCAGGACGCTTCTGAATAGCTTCCTCGGCTTCCTGGGGATCCATCTTCAGCAGTTGACGGAAAAAGAAGAAAGGGGACTCCGGCGCGACCCCGGTCACAGCCGCGGAATGGGGGAACGGAGGCTGCTCGACACCCGGCGGAGCCACTGGGATCGAGTTGGTTTGTGTGACTGTGTTCTCGGCCGGGATTTCCGCCGAAACCGGTGCGGCAGTGAAACACAGAGCGGCAGACAAGCCTAAAGCCGAGAGACACATCCAATAGTGTCTCCGCTCTTGGCTCAAGATCTCACGCTCCTGTTTCATGTTCCGCTTCCTTTAGTAAGAAACCAAAGCCAGCCACAGATCATCGTCTATGGACGAGCTTTGCTCATATTCACCCAAAACCTGGATGGCTTCCAGATCAGATTCCTGCACCGTGGCCACCTCTACCGCTGTATTTGCTACAGTGGAAAGTGCGTCCGCGGTCTCGCGTATCTTCTGGACTTGATTATGCTGGAGATAAGCCCCAAAGGTCACAAAGGAGATAACACAGACGGCCGCAACAGCTTGGGCCCAGTGTTTTTCGCTCAAGGCCGACATCCAGCCCGCGAATCCTCTTCTGCGAGCGGGACGACGATCCTTCGCCCAGAAAGTCTGTTGAAGGACTTTCTGGTTAAAATCCTTGGATAAAGGAACCTGCGGCAGAGAAGCCAGCATCTGGCTCAATCTGCGTTCCTGATCCCACTGTGATTTCAAGGTGGGATCCTGTGCGAACAGTTCCTCCAGAAGGCGCTGATCTTCAGGTGTCAGTGTCTTCTTTCTGGATTTTTCTATCAGTTGTTCAAACGATCCTCTCATCGTACCACCATTTATGCAACACCAGCCACGGGGCTAAGTTGCACTTTCTGATGAAAGATATTCTTTCAAAGTTTTCTTCAAAGCATCCCTTGCCCTGAAAATCAGGGACTTTGTAGATGCTAAAGAGATCTCCAATACCTCGGAGATCTCCTCATAAGATAGTCCCTGCTCCTGGAACATCAACAATGCCAGACGCTGACGTTCCGGCAGTGCTTCCAGGGCAGCCTTCAGACACTTCTGCATCTCGTCATTCATCATCGAGTCATCGGGAGGGACAGCTTTTGTATCGGGATACTGTTTTGTTTTGGTGTAATCCTCTTCTTGCTCCACAACGTCCAGCGAATCAGTCGGATGTCGTTTGCGTCTGCGTATTTCGTTTAATGCCAGATTCTTGGTGATCGTAAAGAGCCAGGTAGTGAACTTCGAGCGCACCTCATAGGTGGCCGCGTTCCTATAGACCCGTATAAACACCTGCTGAGCGATGTCTTCCGAATCTATATTATCCCCAACGGTGTAGACCACCAGATTGACAACGGCCTGTTTATAGCGGTCCATCAGGATGGAGAAAGCCAGAGCGTCCCCGTTTTTCACGCGGGTCATCAAATTCTCATCGCTTTCTTCCTGCATGGATGCTCTTCAGGTCTGTCACCCTATAATATCACGATGCCTGCTTCTTTGCACTCGTCCAGCATTTCATCCGGCCAGAGCGAGACTTGAACTTCTCCGATGTGCGCCTTCTGCAGCAGCAGCATACACAAGCGGGACTGCCCGATGCCGCCGCCGATCGTCAGAGGCAGGATGTCGCCTGCTATCTGCTGATGATAAGGATATTTCATCCGTTCGATCGTGCCGGTCTTTTCCAGCTGACTGCGCAGCGAGACCGCGTCCACACGGATCCCCATGGAGGAGAGTTCAAAAGCGTCTTCCAGAACATCGTTCCAGAAGATCAGATCGCCGTTCAAAGCCCAGTCATCATAGTCGGGCGCGCGGCCGTCATGTTTGATGCCGCTCTTGAGCAGGTCGCCGATGTTCATCAGGAACACGGTCTTATGCTCACGCGCGATCTCTCTTTCACGGGCTTTCGGGGAGAGATTGGGATATCTGTCTTCCAGTTCCTGAGTGGTGATGAAATAGACTTCCTCATTCAAGGAAGTATGCACCGCCGGATAGCTGCTCTTCAGCAGTGTCAGGGTGGAGCGGACCGCGCCCACGATCTTTTTGACGGTTGCTTTCAGGAACTCCACAGTCCTTTGTTCCCGGCCGATCACCAGCTCCCAGTCCCATTGATCCACATAAATGGAATGGAGGTTGTCCGGATCCTCATCACGGCGGATGGCATTCATATCTGTATAGAGACCTTCGCCTTTTTCAAAACCGTAAGCCTTCAGAGCCATGCGTTTCCACTTAGCCAGGGAATGAACGATGACCGCGCTGGAATTATCAAACTTCACATCAAACTGGACCGGACGCTCTACGCCGTTCAGGTCGTCATTGATACCGCTGTCGGCGCGCACGAACAGGGGAGCCGAAATACGCTCCAGATTCAGTGCCTTCGCCAGCTGTGTCTCGAAGGTGTCTTTTATAAGTTTGATGGCTTTTTCCGTCTCTCTCAGAGAGGTATTTGCCTTATAGCCGTTGACCGTTTTTAATTTCATTCTTTTTTCTGTTTAAAGACAGCGCACTTCTTCAAAGAAGTGCTGTCGTTATTTTTGCAGGTGCGGACAAGTCAGGCAAGTTTTTCCAGCCGTTTGTCCGCGGTTTTCGTTTCCCGGCTCCATCGTTTCCGATGGAAAACCTGGAAAAATTCTAAATATCATGGAGAAAAAGAGATGCCGCAAATAAGCGGCACTCTCTTCGTCATTTCTGTTTAATGATGTTTTTTCTCCTTGATTTCCTTAATATGTTCCTCATATTCTGCCAGTTCACGTTCTCCTATATGAGCGAACCCGTAATGTTCGTCATGCTGTGAGAAGTCCAGCCCGACCCGTTCACTGTAGGTGGAGACACGCATCGGGATCATGGCATCAATGAGTTTGTACCCCAGCCAGCTCATCACGAACGTATAAACGAACACGATAACGATGGCCAGCAGGTGAAAGAGGAAAATCACAAAGCCGTCATACGTACCGGCGATCAATCCTTCCTGGATGAAAATGCCCGTCAGCACGGTGCCGAAAATACCGCCGGTGCCGTGTGTGGGGAATACGTCCAGCGCGTCATCGATCCGGGTATGCGACCGCCAGTAAACGGCGACGTTGCAGATCAGTGTGATAATAAATGAGATAAAGATACTTTGTCCCACGGTGACATAACCTGCCGAGGGTGTGATGGCGACCAGACCGACCACACAGCCCACAGCCGCGCCCATGGCAGAGGGCTTGCGTCCGCGCAGACAGTCAAAGAATATCCACGTCATCATTGCCGTGGCCGAGGCGGTGTTCGTGTTCAGAAAGGCTTTCACGGCCTGACCGTCCGCGTGAAGCGAAGATCCCGCGTTGAATCCGAACCATCCCAGCCAGAGCAGCGCCGCGCCCAGCAGAACAAACGGGATGTTGGCCGGTTCGCTTTTGCGTGTATCCGCTTTACGCCGGCCCAGAAAGATGGCTCCCGCCAGCGCGGCGATGCCCGAAGAAGCATGGACCACGATGCCGCCGGCGAAGTCGATCACACCCCAGCGGCAGAAGAGTCCTTCCGGATGCCAGGTCATGTGTGCCAGCGGGCAGTAGATGACAAAGAAGAAAAAGATCATAAAGAACATATACGCCGAGAAACGCACACGTTCCGCGAAGGATCCCGTGATCAGCGAGGGAGTGATGATGGCAAACTTCATCTGGAACAAGGCGAACAAGGCCAGCGGGATAGTCGCTCCGCCCAGGATATGCCCCGCCGAAGTCGTATAGACCGATCCGCCCACATTCTGGAACATCAGGAACGTGAAGGGATTGCCGATGACACCGCCTATATCCTCGCCAAAGCAGAGGGAAAACCCGATGACCACCCACAGCACGGAGATCAGCCCCATAGCAATAAAAGATTGGAGCATCGTCGAGATCACATTTTTAGCTCCCACCATTCCGCCATAGAAAAATGACAAACCGGGTGTCATCATCAATACGAAAATAGTAGCCGTGATCAGCCAGGCTACATCCGCCGCGGAAATAACCGACCAGTCACAGTCAAAACCGGGTTCCTTCGCAAAGAGACCCGCCAACGCGATGAGAGTCATCGCCGACATGAGAATCGTCCAACGTTTTTTGATATTAATGTCCTTCATATTCCAACAACATTAGGAGTAGTTATGAATAATAGATGCTAATTCTTTTTAGTAGCATAACTACTGAAAAGGAGAATAATCATTTTTCCTTCTGATATCAATAACAAAATATTATAAAATCAAAATATCGTATGAGAATGAGGCGGAAAAGAACCACAGATAAACACAGATTAACACAGATAAATTATTGAATAACAATATGTTTTGTAGAGACGCGCGACTCGCGCGTCTTTACCATTATATGATCCCTCGCGTTTTTATTTTGTACGGAAATTTAAATTTGCACACCCATAAAATGTATGGTATGTTTACTCCCAACAACTCTTTTTGGGTGAAGGGTGCAAAGGAGATTTATGACAAAGCAAGATCGCAACATATTGGGAATTTCCTGCCTGGTCGCGGGGACATTATTCACATCATTAAATATTCAGGCCGCGG
>JAFZAR010000147.1 GCA_017557085.1 Verrucomicrobiota bacterium
AAAAGGGGTAGATATGAGGTAAATTAAAAGCGTGCAAGGTGCTGGTAACACCTCGCACGCTGTTGTGGCGGATTTATTTGATCCGCTTGGTCATCATAATAAATATGATGAACAAGATGATTGCTGTTAGTGTTGTAATGTCTTCAGTGATCATCTTTTTTATTTCACCACCTTTCCTATAGTTATTCATTTTTCCCTTCCATTTTTGAAAGTGTCAAAACGACATCCATAGGCCAGGAAGTGTGATGAAAACAAAAGACCCCAGCACCGGGCTTTCATCCACAACGGATTGATTTTAAACCATTTGTTCCCGTTATCAAATTTTTATTTGGAAAAATATATTTGAGCGAAGCGAACCAAATCAAAAACCCTAACGGGATTTCAACCGTAGACGCAAAAAAAAAGGAAAGAGGGCGGAACCTCTTTCCTAAAATGAAATTTTGTCTATAAAGACTTGTTCCGAAAAACGGGAACAAGTGAGCCGGCACTAATCTTCGCCGAACTTTTCGTTCACCAGTTTTTGGAGCTCGTCCAAAGCCTCACGGGCATCGGGACCGGTAGCCTTGACCAGGATGTGACTGCCTTCACCAGCGGCCAGCATCATCAAACCCATGATGCTCTTGCCGTTGACTTCTTCACCGTCTTTCTCTACATAGATAGAAGATTTGAAGCGACTGGCCAATTTAACAAATTTGGAAGCAGGCCTCGCATGAAGCCCGTACCGGTTTAAAATAACCATCTTCTGGGACAACCCCTCCGATGTATCTAACTGATTGTTTTCGTCACTCACAAGACAACTCCGTTATTGGAGAAAATTTATAAACACAGCCGACTGCGGCTGACAGCGGCGGAGACACCCCGCCACCGGAAACCTATTTTATGATGGAAACGCTCCGGAGTCAATGAAAACCCAACGGTTCTTTTATTTTGCCGTGGAGAGGGGAACAGGGGGAAACAGGATAAGTGGCTGTCCGACCTGGATTTGAACCAAGACAGAGGCTTCCAAAGAGCCTAGTGCTACCATTACACCATCGGACAACGCGCGGCCGTCTGAAACAGGCGTACCGCCGGAAGGAAGATAGCAATTCTATATAAGAAAGGTAAAGTATTTTTTAATAAAAGGCTGGATTTTTTTTGAAGATCCGTTACAATTTCCCCAGTTAAGGAAGTTTATAGTATGAACTTTGTATTAAGAAGTCGGTTATCGGTGATGATGTTCATTGAGTACATCATCTGGGGTCTGTGGTATTCAACGCTCGGCGCTTATATGAGCACGAAGGGGTTCTCCGCTACGCAAATACCTCTTGCGTATTCCTCTACGGCGATCGCCTGTATGATTTCTCCTTTCTTTGTGGGAATGGTGGCGGATCGCTTTTTCGCTACGGAGCGGGTCATGTCCGTGCTGAGTTTCCTGGGCGCGGGGTTCGCGATCCTGGCGGTGATGCAGAATGATTTTATTCTTTTCTTTACGTTCCTGCTGCTGCACACGATCTGCTACATGCCGACTCTTCCGCTGGCCAATTCACTTTCTTTCAAACACTTGGATAATCCGGGCGAACAGTTCCCCTACATCCGTGTGTTCGGCAGTCTGGGATGGATCGCGGCCGGTTTCATCATTTCCGCGCTGCATTATGACAAATCCGCCGGAATGTTCTATGTGACAGCGGCTTTCAGCGCGGCGATGGGTATCTACTGCCTGACTCTGCCGCATACGCCTCCGGTCAAGACTGATAAAAAGCCCACCGTCCGTGACATCCTGGGACTGGACGCGCTGGCTCTGATGAAGGACCGCAACGTGCTGGTCTTCATGCTGGGCTCATTCCTGACCTGTATCCCCATCACTTTCTATTTCAATGAGACCGGTTTGTATCTGGGCGAAAGCGGTATCGAGAAGATCGCCATGACCATGACCATCGGTCAGTGGATCGAGGTCGGTTTCTTCCTGATCATGCCTATCATGTTCAAGGAACTGGGCATCAAGAAAGTCCTGCTTCTGGGCATGCTCTGCTGGGTGCTGCGTCTGAGCTGCTTCGGCCAGGCCGCGGGAACCACCGGCAACCTCTGGTGGATGATCATCATGGGTATCGCTCTGCACGGCATGGCTTATGACTTCTTCTTTGTCTCCGGGCAGATCTATATTGACAAGCGCGCTCCGGAAGCCATCCGCAGCAACGCTCAGGGATTCCTTTATTTCATGACACTGGGTGCCGGTTTCTATGTGGGCAGCCTGGTCGTAGCCGCTGTGAACGCGCACTACAGCTCTGTGGTGGAGAAGATCGCGGCTGACGGAACGATCCAGAGTGTTACCCAGTTTGACTGGAACGGGATCTGGTACTTTGCCGCGATCCTGTCCGTTGTTATTTTCCTGCTCTTCGCCCTGGCGTTCAAAGATCAGACCGAGGAGAAAGAAGTGGCCGCGCGCCGTCCGATGCGTGCCTGGGGTGTTATCGCCTGCATCGTGGTCATCATGTTCGCTTTGAGCTTTGGCTTGCAGTATGCCTCCCAGAAGGACGCGACCTGCGCCGGTTATTGGACGGGTGACAAGTCCGGAGCTAAGATCACCGCGGATATCACTGCCGACAGTATCATTCTGACTCAGACCGAGATCAACGGAACGATCACTTATCAGACCGGTACGATCGAGGATATCAAGGGAACAGTGTTCCCCGATGTCAATCCGGACAGACACCTGGTGACCTTCCCCGTGACGGTGTACAGCAATGAAAAGACGACCATCAAAGGCGAGGATGGCAAAGAGGTCACTTCCGCCACAGTGCTGAAGAAGGGTACCGGCTATCTGAACTGGGTGAAGAACAATAAGACTCTTTCTTATCAATTCGTTCCTGAAGGTGAAGAACTTAAACCGGGGAACGAGGTTATGTTGGAACACACCGTGAGAGTGTATCAAAAGAAGTAACGATAAAATTATTTATTCTTGTAGATTATGAAAAAAATCGAATGTAAACATGGGCTTTCCAGAAGACATTTTCTGGGAGCATCCGCGCTGGCGGCGACAGCGTTCACTATCGTCCCCGGCAGTGTCTTAGGTTTGAATGGAGCTTCTCCGTCCAGCGAACGTGTCAGGATCGCCGGCATCGGTATCGGCGGTCAGGGCGGACATGACATCCGCAATCTGGCAGCGATCCCGGATGTGGATATCGTGGCTCTTTGCGATGTGGATTGGGACAAAGCGGCAGGGATCTTTAATCAATTCCCTAATGCCAAGCGTTACAAAGACTACCGCAAGATGCTGGATGAAATGGAAGATCAGATCGACGCGGTCGTGGTCGGCACTCCTGACCACACGCACGCTCCGGCCAGCATTTCCGCTATCCGCCGCAAGAAACATGTTTATTGCGAGAAACCTTTGACCCACACGATGTATGAATCCATGTGGGTGATGAAAGAGGCCCGTAAGTACGGTGTCGCGACCCAGATGGGCAACCAGGGCCAGGCTTCGGAAGATACCTATCGCCTTTGTGAAATGATCCAGGCCGGCGCGATCGGCAAAGTCCGTGAGCTCCATGTTTGGACAGATCGTCCTTCCAACGGCCTCTTTGGTGAATACTGGCCGCAGGGTGTGAACCGTCCGCAGGGAACCCCGGAAGTTCCGAAGAATCTGGATTGGGATCTGTGGCTGGGCACTGCTCCTGAACGTCCTTATAATCCTGCTTATCATCCGTTTGTATGGCGCGGCTGGTGGGATTTCGGTACAGGCGCTCTGGGTGACATCGGCTGCCACTTCTATGCTCCGATCTTCCGTGCCTGCGGTCTGACGGGTCACTATCCCAAGACCGTCCACGCGGTTTCGACCCGTGTGAACGAAGAGACTTTCCCGCTGGGCTCTGTGGTGGAATGGCAGTTTGACAGCTATGACGGCAAACCGCCTCTGAAGATGGTATGGTATGACGGCGGTCTGCGTCCGTTCCGTCCGGACATCGTTCCGGAAGGTGTGGCGATGGCTGAAAACGGCCGTCTGATCATTGGCGATGAAGGTATGATCCTGGATTCGACCATCTTTGATGAGAAACGCCGCAAAGAAGTGGGCGATATTCCCAAGACTTTGGAACGCTCACCGGGGCACTATCAGGAGTTTGTGATCGCTTGTAAAGATCCGAAGACTCCGGCCCGCATGAATTTCGACCAGGCCGCACCTTTGGCGGAAGTCGTTCTGATGGGTAATGTGGCTCTGAGAATGGGTCTGCGCGAGGATCTGACCCGCATCCGTCTGCATTGGGATCAGGAACAGTTCAAGTTCACAAATTCCAAGGAAGCCACCGAGTACGTCCATAAGACGTATCGTGACGGCTGGAAAATAGACGGCTGTGAGCTCTAAAATATAAAATAAATACTTTTCCGAGGGAGATCATTCAACGGTCTCCCTTTTTTTGAGGTGAAGAAGGTTTTTATTGAGAAAAAGGACATACCTGTTTAAAATTGAACGGCTTTTTTGTTATGAAAAAGCCAAAGCCATTTATTGGATGATCAATGAACACGAAAAGATTTGAAACTGTATTGAGCGCTCTTTGCGCTGTGAGTCTGGCCTTGTCTATAGGAGCGGGCTGCTCTAAACAGAAAAATGAAACAACGACGGAGGTAAAAGGTCCTAATGTGGAAATAATGGCCTTGCATCCAACGAATTACCTGGGCTATGTAGAGATCGTGGGAAATATAGAGTCTCCGGCCACAGTGGAGTTTCAGGCTCAGGTTTCAGGCTATCTCAAGAGTGTTTCTCCCAAGGAAGGCTTTACGGTCAAATCGAACGAACTGCTGTTTGAGATAGATCCTGCTCTCTATCAGGCGGCCAAGAGCGCCGCGGAAGCACAGCTGGCCATAGATCAGGCCAAAGCAGCTCACGCGGATGCGGATCTGGCTCGAAATAAAGAGCTTTTAGATCAGGAAGTCATTTCACAGTCGCAGTATGATTCCTATGATGCCGCAGCCAAAGAATGCGCGGCATCTGTTCTGTTGTCCCAGGCTAAATTGAATTCAGCCAACCTGGATCTGAGCTATACCGAAATACGCGCTCCCTATCAGGGACTGCTGGGCGAGGTTAATGTGCGTCCGGGCAATCTGGTCAATGCCGGCTCCACAATGTTGGGATCGATGAATGTCACGGATCCGATGTGGGTGAGCTTTCCTCTGAGTGAGCAGATTTACATCATGACTACCACCAATGGGGTTTTCAAAGTCACCACGGATGAAAACGGGCATGAGTCTTTCCAAGAAAATGATGCCAATATTGCCGATATTGAGCTGGTGATGGTAGATGGAACAACTTATTCCCATAAAGGATCGGTTTTCTTCGTGGATCGTGAATTCAGCGCGACCACCGGAACCATGAAAGTGAAAGCGAAATTTCCGAATCCGGATGGACATTTGCGTCCGAATCAGTTCGCGAAAGTACGGATACCGGCGGCCACTTATACCAATGTTTTTGTGATCCCCCAGGCGGCGACGATGCAGGTGCAGAGCATTACGATGGCTTATGTCTTAGGCGAGGATAACAAGGTTTCTATGAGACCCTTGAAAGTGGAATACTCGGCAAATAATGAAGTGGTCGTGGCCGATGGTTTGAAAGACGGGGAAAAGATCGTCGTGAAAGGTCTTTTGAAACTGAAAAACGGGATGACAGTGACACCGGTCACATCGGAAGAAGCAGCCAAAGTGAAG
>JAFZAR010000148.1 GCA_017557085.1 Verrucomicrobiota bacterium
CAAACTTTTTTCGAGTAGATTTCATTAGTTTGAAAATAGGATATTATTTATTGAAAATCAATAGATTATATATTTTATTAAGAAGACGCTGATTTTTTCTAGTCGAAAAACTTTTCATTTTTGAACTTTTTTCGAGTAGGGATGGGAGCTGGTAAGCCCCACAAAAAGGTATGCGGAAGATATGAAACAAAAACCCCTTCCGCTCAGGGAAGGGGTCTTTTTTATGTTTTATGTCTTATTAACAAATCTATGTCAGATTAGAAAACATAGCAGATGTTGCCAGTGATACCAAAGGCATTGGCGCGGCTGGCATCGTCCACCATGCGGTGGTCACCGGAGCAGTCATGATCCCAGCGGAATTCAGCACGGGTGATGACATTTTCCCACAGCTTGTAGCTGACGGTGAAGGTATCAGAAAGGAATTCATCTTCCTTGTTCCAGTTGTTGGCGGCCACTGTCCAAGTACCGGCTTTGCCGTTGGCGTATTCAATACGGTTGGCAAGAGTCAGTTTCTCGGTCACGTCAAAGGCCAGATAAGCCGCATAGGCATCCGCCCAGCTGCCATTCCAGGTATTGTCGGATCCATCATGACGATAGTCATAGGCAAATCCAAGACGCAGACCGGTGACAGGCAGAGGCAGAGTGATGCCCGCATAGTAGTTGACTCTGTTGGGAGAGTCAGTACCACGAGAGAAGGTATCCACACCGCTGATGACACCGCCGTAGATCTCTGTTCCTTCCAGGAATCCGGTGGATTCAGGGAAGACCAGGTTCAAGGCACCCATATAGGTCAGACGAGAGGAATTAGAAGCACGCTCGTTGGTGTAATTGGCATCATAAGTATTGGCGATACCGGCATAAGCACCCAGGATCCAATCATTCAGATCGAAGTGATAGCTGAGCAGACCACCGACATGCTGCATCGGTTCGATGGCATAACCATAAGAATGGCTGAAGTTCGGATTCAAATAAGCATCGTCGCTTTCATAACCCACGATGGTCTCGAACAGACCGAAACGGAAATCAAGACCGTTGCCGATCGGAGCGCGCAGATCCACATAAGCGTTCTGGAGAGCTACATTACCACTAGCATTAGCGGCATAGTAGATGCCAGCGAGGTCACCAAAAACAACATCCGCCTGATAACCGGCGGCCCAAACAGAAGCATCCTCCTCTAATGCTTTACCAACACCGATCTTAACGGCATTCAGATTGAAACCGTTTTGAGCGGCACGGTCACTGTTCCAGGAACGGCCAGCGCTGGTTTTCTTATCACCGAACTGCCAGTTCATGGAAGTATCAACATAACCGCTGATAGTTGTGCCGGAAACAGCTGTGAGAGCTTGATTTTCGGCTTCTTCTGCTGTTGCAACAGCAGCCATACTAACGATCCCGGCAACTGCCAGGGCCAATGTCCATTTATTCATAACAAACATTTAATAGTTAAGTTTTATTCATGTGAGCCGGCAGATGTTTTTACAACATACTACCCGGCTCTGCCAAATAGCAGAGCCATTGTAGTGCCGATATGAAAAGAAGGCAAGATTTTTTTTAACAATTTAACATTTTGAATATCAATATGTTATAAAAAACTACAAAAATTTTTTTAAAATGTAACTGTTTGAAAATGAGGGAAAAAACAATTTTTTGAACTTTACCGGCTGACTACCAGGTCTCTCTCAGGACGGTATCTCCCACTTGGGGTTCAC
>JAFZAR010000149.1 GCA_017557085.1 Verrucomicrobiota bacterium
ACGGCGACACCTTCACCGGCGGCTTTCTTCATGCGGGCGATGCCTTCGTTGCCGAAACCGGCGCAAAGCTCGATGCCTGTGCAGCCTTTGGCGACCATTTCTTTGACGACTTCTTCGGCTTCGTCATAGGTAGCGCATCCGACGACATTCATATTGATGTCGGTGGATTCAATCACGGCGCGGTTCACGCTGGGATCCAGACCCGGAGCCACATAGATGAAGGCGCATTCAAATTTTTGAGAAGCGTCTTTGGCATCTTTCTTGACGTCTTTGGCTTTCTTGGTGTTTTTAGCTTTATCGGCCATGCAGCAAGGCATATCCGGCG
Source organism: Verrucomicrobiota bacterium (assembly GCA_017557085.1). GTDB lineage: Bacteria > Verrucomicrobiota > Verrucomicrobiia > Limisphaerales > UBA1412 > UBA1412. The sequence continues at coordinate 326 of JAFZAR010000149.1, forward strand.
AGATGTTATTCATCACACAGCCGGAGGTCAGCAGAGCCGCTCCTAAAATCATGGGTAACAACACTAGTTTTTTCATATTTACGAAATAACTCCAGCCGTCAATCTAACATAAGGAGGTCGGCAGTTCAATTTTCTTTTTCCGCTGGAGGTCATTGTTTTCATTTTTAGCTTGTCGCGGGCGAACAGAAAGCCTACCTTTGTCCCTGTGAAGAAGATCAATTCTTTATTGGTAATTGCTTTATTAGCCAGTTTGAGTTTGACCGCTGGCTTAACAGGCTGTTGTGACAGCTGTAAAACCGATCCTGCCGATCCGATAGAGGAGCCGGCAGTACCTGCCGCCAAGCTGGGTGAAAAGGCCAAGGCGCTGACGATCTCCGAGTGGGTCAAGGGCAGCGCGGTGGATGTCACCGACGGCAAGAATGTTTACGTGGTCGAGTTTTGGGCCACCTGGTGCGGTCCCTGCCGCAATACGATCCCGCATCTGACGGAACTCCAGAAGAAGTACAAAGATCAGGGAGTCGTGTTTGTGGGTGTCTCCAGCGAAAAGGCGGAGGAAGTGAAACCGTTCGTTCAGGAGATGGGCGACAAGATGGACTACAATGTGGCTGTGGATAAGGATGATGCCACGGATAAGGCTTACATGGCCGCTTACGGTCAGGGCGGTATCCCCTGCGCTTTCATCATCAACAAGGAAAGCCAGGTGGTCTGGGTCGGTCATCCGATGGAGATGGAAAAACCTCTCCAGGAAGTCATTGAAGGCAAGTATGATCTGCAGGCCGCGCTGAAGCTGGAAGAAGTTCGCGCCAGTGTGGATGAATACGGTCTGCTGGCCTCCAAGAAGGATCCCAAAGCCGCGGAACTGGCGGACAAGATCCTGCAGGAAGTCGGTACAGCGAAGTCTATCATCAACGATATGCTGAACGCGGCCTATCAGGCTCAGGATTTCCCGGTGCTGGACAAGGTGCTGGCGAAGATGGCCTCGCTGGATGAAGACTCTGCCAAGCGCGCCAAAGAGATAGGCGGCCAGATCGCGGCCGAACGCGCGATGGGTGAGTATCTGGATGTGGCCACCAAGAATGATGAAAAGGCCACCAAAGAGGCTGAGACCAAACTCTTTGCCACGCTGAAAGATAATCCTGAAGGACTGCTGATGATCGCTTCGCAGTTTGCGGATACCGATAATATGGAAATGGCGGAAAAGACGCTGGACGCTCTGGCCGCCGTTGACGAGGAGTCGGCCAGGAAGGCGGCCCGTTTCCGCACGTCTATCAAGATCGGTCAGCTGATGGATAAATACGCGGAGCTGATGGAAGGAGAATCCCCCAAGGCCGAGGACAAAGCCGCTATGGAGAAGGAGCTTCTGGAACTTCTGAAGACGGAGCCGAAAAGCATGGCTCAGGCCGCTTACTCCATCGTGATGCGCCTGGGAGACACCGCCACATTGGATTTTCCGGTCCAGCTGCTGGATGAGGCGGACAAGATCCAGACCGAGAAGCCGACGATCCCGAACGATTTCTTCCGCGCGGCTATCTATATCCGTCTGGGCGACAAGGACAAAGGAGAGGAATTCGGCAAGAAGGCCATCGCCGCCGTGGAAGACGAGGCGATGAAGAAACAGCTTTCCTCTTATCTGGAATCCCTCAAACCCGCCAAGGAAGAGGAAGAATAACGAAGGATCGGACATCCTTAGAAACTGAAGGATAAAATTTTAGGGAGACGCGCGCCGTCTCCCTTTTTTAACGGGACAAGTAACACACTGAGAATATGAAGTTTATTATCAAGACAACGCTTTTAGGTGGCTTTACAGGTACAGTGTGGTATGGAGTTTTTATTCTTACTTGCCTGATTTTTCATAAAATAGCGTTTTGGATATCTTTTTGGCCAATTAGTACACTAACCTTTTTAATAAGAGAAAGCTACAATTTAAAACCAGATACCGTATGGCTCATATTATTGTTCTTCCCATACATTCCCGGCCTTGTGTTAGGGATGGTGGCAGGATTTGGCATTTCTCTGTATGGTAGCTTTGTTTCTGAACGCATAAGAAAAAAAAGTGTATGGATCTCTTCTCTGAAATACAGGACTCGCTCTTTTTTATCTTATTGTCTCTTTTTAGGAGAAAGCACATTATGTATAGCCGGTCTGGGGAGTCTGTTTCTTTGCATAATGGGGGTTATTTTTTCTGCCGAACAATCTATTAGAATTTTATATGCAATAGATTATTTAAGTTCAGAAACTTTTTTAAAAACTTTAGCTTCAGATAGTTCAAATAGTTTTATTAAGTTGATAGTCGCTATTTTACTGGCGATTTTTTCTGCTCTGGTTATTTGGATGTGCGAAGTTTATATTGCAAAAGAAAAACAGGATACATCTCAAAATTTACCAGAAGAACAGCAGCAAGAGACAGCAACTGTGGTAATTGCGTCTTTCGTAATATTGTTGGGTGTACTGCTGGTAGTTGCAATGGCGCTCTACATGCTTCCTTTGTTATTGTTAGGTCTTATAAGCGTGCCGCTTGCTATCTTTTGGAGATTTACAGCCTAAGTATTAAGACAAATCACCATTCAGGGTTAGAAATTCCTAATAGTGGTTTGAAGTTTATTTTTTCAATTTTAGCTTGAATCATGAGCGGACTTCGCTAGAATCGGGGCGTTGTAATATCTATGAAGATTGGAACGATTCAAGCAATAACAGTAGCGGCAGTCGTGGGCGCCAGCGCCCTGAGTCTGCAGGCTCAAACCCGGGTCGAAGCACCCATGCCTTTTTTACACCCTCTGTTTTCGGATCATGCTGTGCTGCAGCGTGACGCGGACGTCCCTGTATGGGGATGGGCCAATCCCGATTCCGAGGTGACCGTTGAATTCGCGGGACAGACAGTCAAAGCCACCGCCGGCAAAGACGGCAAGTGGATGGCGACTTTAGCCCCGATGGGTTACTCCACAGAATCCCGCACCATGAAGGTGAGCGGTACGGCGAACAATCTGACTCAGGTCGTTGAGGCCAAGGACATCCTGGTGGGTGACGTTTGGCTTTGCTCCGGTCAGTCCAATATGGAAATGGGCATCAAGAACTGCAATGCCCAGCAGGACATCGATTCGGCCAATTTCCCGAATCTCCGTCTGCTTGCCGTGCCCAAGAGCGTACAATACAAGCCGCAGTACACGGCCAAGATGTACTGGGCTCACTGCACACCGCAGAGTCTTTCCTCCATGGGTGACTGGGGCGGATATTCCGCGGCGGCATTCTATTTCGGCCGCGAACTGCACAAGACCCTCAATGTTCCCATTGGTCTGATCCACAGCTCCTGGGGCGGCACTCTGGCGGAAGCCTGGACCAGCCCGGAAGGTCTGAAACCTCTCAAAGATTTCGATGAACGCATCGCCGGCGCGGAAGCAGCCATCAAGGCCAACCCCGGCAATCCGCATGTCTGCGGCGCTCTCTATAACGGAATGATCTGCCCGATCCTGCCTTACAGGATCATGGGCGCGATCTGGTACCAGGGCTGCTCCAACGCGAACCGCGCGTTCCAATACCGCGCGCTGCTCTCGGCCATGATCAATGACTGGCGCAAGAGCTTCAAGGTCGGTGAGTTCCCGTTCATCATCGTACAGCTGGCCGCTTTCCAGGCCACGAATCCCGAACCGCGTGAGAACGACTGGGCGGAAATTCGTGAATCTCAGGCTTATGTGGCCAAGACCGTACCCAACTGCGGTCTGGCGGTGACCATTGATATCGGCGACGCGGGCGACATCCACCCGAAGAACAAAGCCGAAGTGGGCCGTCGTCTGGCCTACTGGGCTCTGGCCAATACCTACGGTCGTCCGGAAACCCCGTATTCCGGCCCGGTGTATAAATCCATGAAGATCGTTGACGGCAGCATCCGTCTGGACTTCGACTACGGCTGCGGCGGTCTGGTGGCCAAGGGCAATGACGGCAAGCTGACCGGTTTTGCCATCGCGGGCGAGGACAAGAAATTCGTCTGGGCTACAGCCACGATCCAGGACGGAACCATCCTGGTCTATTCTCCGGATGTACCGAACCCGGTGGCGGTCCGCTATGCCTGGGACATCAACCCGGTGTGCAACCTCTATAACGGAGTGGGTCTGCCGGCGGTGCCTTTCCGCACGGATGACTGGCCGATGATCACAAAAGACAACAAGTAATCATCTGATTTGAAAATCACAGGGGGAACAAGATTCCCCTTGTGATTTTTTGATAGAAAATACATTAACATTAAAAATATTATCAATATGAATCCTATTACTGCTTATATTGACGCAATCAAACAACCCTTCAACTATAGTGGGACCGCTTCCCGTCTGGAATACTGGATGTGCTTTGTGGGATATATCATCCTGAGCATTATCATTGGATTGGTGTGTAGCCTCATTGGACTGGATATGTCTGGTGCGGGCAGGGTTGTTAGCTTTATCCTTGGACTTTTCCTGGTATTCCTGCCGGGATTGGCTTTGACCGCGCGCCGTCTGAATGATATCGGCTGGCCTATCTGGCTGATCATATTATGCTTTATTCCGGGAATCAACCTGATCGCCTGGATTATTTTCGGCATCGTTCCCGGAAATAAATAGGTAGAGTAATTAGCTTCTCCAAGTGAGAAAACAAAAAGAGCCGTTTGTGAAAGACGGCTCTTTTTTATCGAAAAGGGCAGAGGTTAATCTTCTACAATGAAGACCTCGTTTAATTTATGAATGGAGATCGGTTTGAAAATGACGTCGTTGAAGAAGTCTAATTTCAGTCTCTCCTGACAATAGGTGTCCGCTGTAACCGCGATGATGGGAATATCTTTTTTGGAGGAGGACTGGCGGATATGATCAGTCAGTTCGACACCGGACATTTCGGGCATCCAGAGGTCTGTGAGCACGACATCGATCGGTTCGTTTTCCAGGATCTGCAGAGCTTCCTTGCCGGAATTGGCACAAATGGTTTTGAATCCCATCCTTTTCATCGTAGCTTCCAGAACCATGAGGTTCATGGGAACGTCATCCACCAGCAGACAGTAAGAGCCTTTTTTTACACCATAGAGGGGAGTGGATGTTTTTGATTGTGAGGAATGACCGATCTCACCGGCCAGAGGTACTACGAAATGAACCTCTGGTGTGAGAGGACGAACATTCACATTTCCTGCCGGTTGAAAGGGAGGAACCTCAGACTCTGAACGAGTCTCACACGTATCACAAATATAGCTCATTAGGTCCTGATTGCAGTCAGTGTAATCATATCATGTTTATCACATAATCATGTTTATCACATAATCATGTTTATCACATAATCATGTTTATCACATAATCATGTTTATCAGCACATTGCTAATAAAGACAGACACTATTATGACTGTTAGAAGGTTTTTGTCAAGCGTTGTTTTGCGATTTTTCAAAAAAAATCATCATTAGAATTTTTTTAATAATATTATTAGGATGAATAAGATAGGAAGCTCCATTCCCCCGTTGGAATGAGTATTTTTACAGAACCACGGATGGATACGGATAAATATAGATATTTTTATTTTATTGCACTGGAATGTGTTATACAGATTCTATATAAAAAATTTAAAAAAATGAAAAAATTTTGCGCGAAAGTGTTGACATGTACGACACAGTGTCGTATATTTTTCTCCAGCAATACGACATTATGTCGTAAGCTAAATGAAAGACCTATGAACAATTCATACTTATTCTTACGTATGTCATTCCGTCGGGCGCGTTCCCCCGACTAGCCAAAGTTATTTATAAATAACTTAACGGAGTAATCAGTGTAGTCAGACAG
>JAFZAR010000150.1 GCA_017557085.1 Verrucomicrobiota bacterium
CGCGCTGGTGACAGTGGGTGCTGGTACCGCTGGAGCGGTAGATTATTCCGCAGTCGTAAAATCCTTTAATCCGCACAGTTATTGGCGGTTAGGAGAGACTAGCGGTACAACTGCGGTGGATGAGGTCGGCGGTCACAACGCGGCTTATACATCCGGCAGTGTGTTGGGTAAGACCGGTGCCATTGTGGGAGACAGCAATACAGCGGCTGGCTTCACCGGTGTGGCCTACGGGAGTGAAGGCAATACAACCATGATTGTGGATGGTGATATCGGTATTGGAACAGTAGCGGAAGCCACGTTCCTGTGCTGGGTCAAGGTAGACAGCACACAGGTCAAACATACACAGTTACTTATGAATCGTCCTGGCTCAGGTTCGGCTACCGGTCTGACGATCGTTTCTGATAACTGCCTGGGTTACCACTGGAATGATGCCAGCGCGACATATAACCATAACAGCGGTCTGGCTTTGATCCAGGGTGAATGGTGCATGGCGGCTTTGGCAGTCAACGCGACATCCGCAACTTTCTATCTGGGTGATTCCAAGGGGAATTTATCCAAAGAATATTTTGAGAACTCTCATAGTTCAACGACTCTTTCAACGGTTTTTGCCATTGGCGGTAATGCCAGTTCCGGAAGCGATCGCTGTTTCAAAGGTGATCTGGACGAAGCGGCTGTGTTTACCTACGCGTTGAACGAAAAACAGATCGAGGCGATCTATAAATCCGGTTTAAATAAGCCGGTCCCGGTGACTTATGTGAACATTGTTCCTTCCAATGATCCTTTTTACGAGGGTCTGGGAACTCTAACTGCTGAAGCTGATGGTGCATTACCGACTTATCAGTGGTATCTGAACGGAGAAGAGATCTCAGTCGGAAAAGATGGGACTATTTTCGGCATCATTGATCCCGGTGATTATACGGTGAAAGCCACTTCGGGCGGTGTGAGTGTGACTAGTCACGTTTTTACAGTCCAACCCGCGAGCAAACCGATCTTTACAACCGTACCGACCGGCGGCGGTGAGCGCTATGTGGGCGGACGTTTGAGTTTGGAAGGTTCGGCTGAAGGCAGTATGCCAATCTCTTATCAGTGGAAGCTGAACGGAAAGGCTATTGAAGGAGCTACCGGTAGAACATTGGATCTTGTCCTGACCGACAATGATTTTGGTGATTATACACTGGAAGCGACTAACGATGTAGGAGTTGCGGAAAGCAGAGCGGTCACTGTTATCAAGAAATCTTACGCAGCGGGTTCCTGGACAGAAGCCGTGATGAAACGCAATCCTCTGGCGTTCTTCCGTTTTGACGATACGATCAATTCCTCCGCGGGATATCTGGATGATAAGGGAAATCCGGTCACCGGTTTTGTAACGGACTTTGCCGGCGGTCACACTGGTTACTACTATGATGTTTATGAAACAGATCTGGTGGACGGTGCTATCGCACAGGATTCCAGCAAGGCGGTTCGTTTCAATGGTGGTTCTTATGTGGGTACCCGTTTGCAGCTGAACAGTATGGCCAAGAGCGGGTTCACGACCATGGGATGGGTCAGACGTGATTCTGATTTCGGTTCCTTTACCACTCGCGGCGGTTATTTCGGCCAGAACGACTTGAATGAATTTGGTGACGGCAATGATACGGAAACCATAGAATGCTGGTGCGCTAATGGTATGCAGATCAAGGTCAAACATGGTTTTGTGGATAAGAGATGGAGCATGATCGCTTTGACGTATGATGGCTCTATGTTGACCCTTTACATCAATGGCAAAGTTGTAGGGACCTCATCCGGTACGCTGAACGCTTCTGCCGGTACCGGCTATTACTTCAATGTCGGCGGCGGCGGTATTTTCAATAATCCCGAAACTAACATGGATTATTTCATGGGTGAGATCGATGAGATCGCTATGTTCGACACCTGCATGACTTCGGATGATATCCAGGAATTCTACTTCAAAGGATTCTATGGTCCGGGTGCCGCGCCTGAAATCACCATCCAGCCGGTGAGCGTGGAATCTTATGAAAATCCTGATGCTACATGGACTATGTCTGTGACCGCAGGCGGAACTTCTCCGCTGAGTTATCAATGGTACAAAGGTGGTACTGCTATTGAAGATGCTACAAGTAATACGATAACCGGATACTTCACTGAAGAATATGCGGGTTCTTACTACGTTGTGGTAAGCAATAACTACGGCTCTGCCAAGAGTGACAATGCCACTGTTACTCTGCGTAATCCTGATCCGAACAGCTATGAAGGCGTGGTCGTTGCTCTGAATCCTTATGCCTATTGGCGTTTTGGAGAGAAATCAGGCACAACAGCGGCAGAATTTATCAATGCCTTTAATGGTAAATATGATAATGGTCAAACATTAGGACAAGCCGGTGCGTTGAAGGGTGACAATGATACAGCAGTACTCTTTGACGGCACACGCTATGTGACCACGACCGGTATCGATCTGCAGTCCAACACGGTGACGATGGCGGTTTGGCTGAAACCCAACGGCTCACAGGTGGATTATACGGAAATCATGTTCAACCGCAGCGGTTCCAGCACGGCGACAGGTATTGACCTGGTGGGGAATCAGGTATGCTATCACTGGAGAGACGCTTCAGATACTTATGGTTACCGTTCCGGTCTGGTTTTAACAGATGGAGAATGGAACTTTGTGGTGATGGCTGTCAGCCCGACTGCAGCTACCTTCTATCTGGGCGACCAGAACGGCAATTTGAAGTCTGCTCAGAATGTGGCAGCTCATGACAATGGTTATCTGACAGAGAACTTTGCTATTGGTGGTTACATTGATTCAGCAGGATCTCTCTCAGAGCGTCGTTTCAAAGGTGTTATTGACGAGCCGGTGATCTTCTCTCGCACTTTGACTGAGGAAGAAATCACCCGGATGTATCAAGCGGGTCTTTCCGGCACAAGCAGCGCTCCTGTGATCAAGACTCAGCCGGCTGATGCGGAAGCTTTCGTAGGTGAAGAAGCCGTTCTCTCTGTTGGTGTGATCGGTACCGCTCCGCTGACATACGTATGGACAAAAGACGGTGAAGTCATTGAAGGTGCAAACGCGGCGACATTAGTTATCGCTGGTGAGAAAGCAGATGAAGGAACTTATCAAGTGACTGTCAGCAATAACTTTGGCTCGGCGGTCAGCGCTGAAGCAACCGTGACGATGTATTACAAACCGACCTCCGTGGATCTGACCGGTGATGAATACAAGTTGTGGACACATCTGAAGTTCGATAACAACCTGGATGATTCCTCTGTCAATGGCAACGGTGGTTATGATGGATCATTCGGTAATATCGAGTTTACGGATGGTATGATTGGTTCATCTGTTGTCATCAAGACGGATGTTGAAACCGGCATTTATAATTATGTTGCTTTGACTAATCCGCTCTATCTGGAAACAGAACCGCTCACAGTTGCGTTCTGGACGAAATTCATCACGGAAGCTCCTAATGATCTGCCCTGGCTCTGCAATACAGCAAATTCATTTAGTGACAAGGGCTTTACTCTAGCTCCGGGTTATGCTGGCGCAGGAACAGGTTATGCTCCCAATGGATGGTCATGGTCTATCCAGTCCTGGAATGACAATACCGGAATCAATAAATATGGTCCGGATAATACGATGCCGGCAGGAGAATGGCATCACTTGGTGTTTGTGCTGGATCCAGACAAGACGATGAAAGTCTTCCTGAATGGCGAATTAGTCAGCACTACGGACATCAGCAGTGTCGTTGTTGGCGATAATTGGCTGGATAATTATTCCAATTTGATGAATATTGGACAAACCGCAACAGGTGGTTACGGTGAAAGCGTGGAAATGCTCATGGATGATATGGGCATTTGGAAGACCGCTCTGAGCGATGTCAACGCACGCAGTATCTACTATGCGGGCATCAACGGCAACAGCTTCGATGAGAAGAAGGGTGACGTGAAGCCGGAATTCATTCTGGATCCTGTTGGAGCTACGGTCTATCAGATCGATTCTACGATCGTGACCATGACGGTGGAAGTCAAGGGAACTGAACCTATCGAAGTGACTTGGACCAAGGACGGCGAAAAAGTCGGGACCGGTCTGACACTGGATGTGGCATGCGTGGAAGGTGCGGACGGCAATTATCAGGCGATTGCCAAGAATGCCGCCGGTGAAGCGACTTCCGCGGTGGCAGTGATTGCTTATCGTGAACCGGAGTCGGCTTACGAAGAATTGGTTGCCAGCCTCAACCCGGTTGCGTTCTATCGTTTCGATGATAACATCGCTGACGGTATCGCGGTGGATTATGTCGCGGGCCGCAATGGTGTCTATCACAATGTGGCAGTTGAACAGCAGGTGAACGGCGCGATCTATGAAGATGCCAGCAAGTCTATCGAGTTCAAAGGAACGGAAACCAGTTCCTATATCTCTACTCCGATACAGCTGAACACCATGGTTGCTAATGGAGCTATGAGCTTCATGGGCTGGATCAAGATCACCAGCTTCATTGAGTTGGCCAGTCTCTATGGTCAGAACGACCTGATCGAGTTCGGTCATGACACCGCGACCAGCATTCGTGCCTGGTCTTCTGGTCCGGGCAACATTTCCGGAACGGCTCCGGCTGATGGTCAGTGGGCTATGGTCACGATCACCTACAGTGATGTGAATGACAATGTAGTGGAATCTCTCTACATCAATGATGTTCTGGTTGCCCAATACAATGGAACGACCAAGATCAACAGCACACAGGGTACCAGCTATTACTTCAATATCGGTGCCGGTGTGTGGAACGCCACGGGCAATTACTTCAACGGCTGTGTTGATGATATTGCCATCTTCCCAACGACATTGAGCGCTGAAAATATCAGCTATCTGTACAATGTTGGTAAGTATGGTCCGGGCGCGGCTCCTACAGTGGAAGTCCAGCCAGTTGGTGCTGAGATCTATGCCAATGACGGAACATATACACTCTCGATGAAACCGGTAGGCACACCTCCGATGACAGTGAAGTGGTACCTGAACGGCAACGAAACCGCTTACGAAGGTGAAAGCGTACAGATCGCCCGGACGACGGCCAATGCCGGCAGCTGGACAGCAGTGGTCAGCAATGCTTACGGCAAGGCTGAATCCGAGCCTGCGGTGATCAGCTTCTATCAGCCCAAGAGCGATTATGAAGCTTTGGTGGCCAGCCTGATGCCGTTGGCCTACTGGAGACTGGGTGAAGCGGAAGGCACGACAGCCTATGAGTATGCCAGCGACTTCAACGGTGTTTACAAGGAGTATCAAACACTGGGCGCGGCAGGTGCGATCGCTAATGATCCCGATACAGCGGTGACATTCGACGGTACCAGCTATGCGAGTGTTCCGGGAATGAGCTATGTTGCTGAGAGCCTGACAATGCTGGCTTGGATCAAACCCAATGGTTCTGTCAACAATTACACAGGCATCCTGTTCGACCGCGGTAACAGCGCGGTGGGTATCGATATCGTGGACAATCAGCCCTGCTACCACTGGAATGATACTCAGTACGGTTACAGATCCGGACTGCAGCTCACGGATGGTGCGTGGAATATGATCGCCATGGTGGTGACTCCAACAGAAGCGACCTTCTATCTGGGCGACTCTGAAGGTAATCTGACATCAGCAGTGAATACTGCTACACACTCGCCAGCGAAACTGACCAGTGCCTTCAGCATTGGCGGTGACAAGAACTGGTCCGATCGCCGCTTCAAAGGCGACATTGATGAACCGGTGGTGTTCGGCTACGCGCTGAGTGCGGATCAGATCGAATCCATCTACAAGAAGGGCATGGGCGGTGATACCCCGACGGGACCGGCGCTCTCCTTCGAGATGACAGATCTGGGATTGATCCTGACTTGGGAAAAAGGCAAACTTGAAATCGGTGCGACTACGGAAGGACCGTGGGTTAGGATTGAAAGTGCCTCCAACGAGGGCTACATCTACAATGGTGAATCTGGTACTGTGTACTTCAGACTGGTTGAAGAATAGCTTGAAGTAGAAACACGAACCGGGCTGTAACAAGTCCGGTTGAAACAAAGACGGTCTTCTCTCCAAAAGAGGGAAGGCCGTTTTTATTTTGTAGAAAAAATGGGGTGGCAGTGGAAATTTGAAAAATTTGTGCTATAATATGTATGCCGTTGGATGTCACGGTTTATTAATGAGTATGAACGATATTAAAAGAAAATTCATGAAGACTTTTTTAAGTGTTTTATGTATAGGGCTCATGAGTGTTATTTCAGCAGCAGCCCAAACGCCTGAACAACCGGAAGGCGCAGGAAACGCGGCCAGTCCTTATCAGATCAAGTCCGTCGGGAATCTTCTCTGGATGAGTATGAATACCTTTTCATCGCAAGGTGCTTATTATGAAATTGCTGCGGATATTGATGCCAGTGAGACTTCTTCATGGTATGGAGGACAGGGATTCCAGCCTATTGGCAGTGAATCCAGTCACTTCTGTGGAAAAATTATAGGTAATAATCACACTGTCAGTAATTTATCTATTAATCGAGCAATGAGTCCACATGTGGGACTGTTGGGTTTTGTGGAAGGTGGAAGTATTGAAAATCTGAATTTGAAGAATTGTACGATTTCCGGCCAAATGTACGCAGGAATTTTGGCAGGATACATGAATGGTTCCAGCGTGACCGGCTGCAAAGTCAGCGGAAAGGTCTCCTGTTACGGGAATTACGCGGGAGGTATAGTAGGACAGGCATATCGAACCCCCATCTCAAAGAGCTGCGCGGATCAGATTTCAGTATATGCCGCCAACTACGCAGGAGGCATAGTAGGTGAAAATTTGACAGAAAGTCCTCTTTCATATTGTTATAGTATTGGAAGTGTTGCGAATAATAACGGGACATACGCAGGCGGTTTGACTGGATGGAGCCATGAGAAGATCTCTGTTTGCTATTCCCGGACAACGGTTTCCGGCAGTGATCGAGTTGGTGGTCTGGCAGGGCAGAGTTCTAATCCCATCGACCAATGTTATGCCGCTGGAAATGTTTATGGACAGTCAAATGCAGGGGGACTGGCCGGTTACAGCGGTACGGATATCACCAATTCTTATTGGGATAAGCAGTTGAGCGGTTTAGAGGTTTGCATAGGCAATGATACATTTTTTGGTAAAAATATGGGGTTGACTACGCAGCAGATGAAACAGCGCAATTCCTACGCGGGATGGGATTTTAATTATGTTTGGAGGATTTCTTCTTCTGTCAATAATGGTTATCCTTATCTAAAAGATTTGTCTTCTCTGGGTACTGTGTTAAATGCTCATGATATCCACTACTGTACAGGGGAAGACGGATTGGTTTTGGAGTGGCCGACAGAAATAAACGGGATGTTGGAGTATTCTCAAGATCTCAAAGAATGGCAGTCAGTTTCAGAGGAATTTATTCAAGAACAGAATAAATACAACATATTCAAGGCGGATTCTATAAGTACCACAGCCGGGAAGTTGTTCTTCCGTTTAGCCTTGTAAGTGTTTTTGTGAGGAAAATAAAAGAGAGACCTCTTTGCGGAGATCTCTCTTTTATTGTTTAGATCAAATGATTATGCCTTAATGATCAATGCCATGAAATGCAGTGTCTCATTACCTATGCAATCAATGCCATGACCACTGCCGTCCGCGCAGTAAACAACATCACCCGCTTTGACTTCAAAGGTTTTACCGTTATCATTATACAATCCTTTTCCAGAAAGAATGTAATAGGCTTCGGCTTCACCGTGATGCTCATGATATCCCAGGGTAGAACCCGGTTCAATGATGACATGTGCGTACAGACCGCATTTATTGTTTAACTGTTTCTCGTCCAGCAGGCATTCGAGAGTTACACACCCCTTGCCGCCAAACGCGTTTTCCATTTTAATAATGTTTTTCATGATACTAATACAGTTTTAATTAAAAAATTTTCCATCTATTCTTTTTTCTTGCAGGTATATCCTTAGAGAAAACCTCTTTACCCTCTTGATTGATGACATGGTAGGTGATCTTTTCAGGTGTTACATCCAGACGGACACCGTGTACATTACTGTTGACCAGAACCGGAAGAACTTTGCCATTCTGGATATAGTCGGTGTTGAATAATCTGTGATAGTGACCGCAGAGGAGCAGATCCGCTTTGTTATCCATCATAAATGGCAGAAACTTATTATAGATTTCCAGATCGCCATGCCAGGGATCCCCATCGAGTACTTTGGAATCTTCAACAGTACCATCCAGTTTAGTTTTACGAATGATCAGATCGCTGTCTTGACCGCCTACCGGAGGAATATGGCAGAAGAAGACGCGGTAGCGGGCCTTCTTGTATTCCGGCATTTTGACGACTTTTTTGAGGAATTCCACCTGTTCAGTGCGGTAGGAATCAAAATCCACCAGTCCGCCGTATTCTTTGTTGCCATCTGGTTTATCTTCACCACAATCCAGATTTACAAAGAAAACATCACCATATTGGAATGTGTAATAGAACTGATCCGTTTTTGTCGGGAAATAGTCATGCATTTTACGGGACATAGCGCCGCGGGTTTCATGGTTTCCTCTCAGCATGAAAAAGCACTTTTCCCAGGCATAAGTATTGATGGGAACATTGAGGAACTTGGTGAACATATCGTTGTCGTTCATCTTGTCCGGTTCGATATCTCCATTGTAACAAATAAATGCCGCAGTATCGGCACCGGTGGCTTTCAACAGCTTTTCATGTTTAGCATTGTCATCATGGAGATCATTGATCATGACAAAAGAGAATGTATCCGCTTTTTCAGGCCAGGTGGTGAAGGTAAAAGTTTTGCCGTCTTTATCCTTCATGTTTTCTTCCGCACCAAAATCAAACTTATAAGGTTCCAGCTTAGTGACTTCTTTGGAATTGATCTCATAAGTGTAAGTGGTGCCTGGTTTCAAATCTTTCAGTGTGATCTTTTGGATCAAGCCTATATCTTTTAATCCGTATGTGGAAGAAATAGCTGTCATTGGTTCTTCGTCCACGCCTTTTTCTTGATAATTGACCCAAGAGATAGAAGGACGAGTGGTATGCCAGACAACAGTAACGGAATTTTGATCCATTGCTTGAAGATAGGGGGAGCATTTAATCAATGGTGCTGTTTCCGCGGCAGAAGTTTCTGCGCTCCAAAGTGTATTGGCTTGACTCAAAACAGCAAGCCCCATGGTGTACAATAGTACGTTCCTTAACATGAATTGAACTGTATTGCAAAATCTGATTGGAATCAATCAAAACCTTTTTATATGGTGAAAAAATAATCCCGGAAATAACCTATGTTTGATGAAAATTTGATGTGAAAAACTCAAAGACGGTAAAATATCCTTGAAAGAGTTCTGGAAAATGGATAGTAAAGAGGGACTTGTGTTTGAGTTAGTGATAGAAAGCAATCAGACAAAAGAATACGGGATATGAAAAAAACAAATCGTCGCCATTTTCTCTGCCAGTTAGGTGCATTGGCAGCCACGGCATCCGTTGCCAATAGTGTAAATCTTTGTGCCTCTGAGGAAAAAGTGAATCACTCCGAGGGAAAATTAAAACTGGGATTAGTTACGTATAATCTGGGTAGAAATATGGATCTGCCTACGCTGATCAGCAATTGTGAGAAGACCGGTTTTGAAGGAGTTGAACTGCGTACAACTCATGCACATAAAGTGGAAGTTAATCTTTCGGCTTCAGAACGAGAGGAGGTTAAAAAGAGGTTTGCTGATTCTCCGGTGACATTGGTCAGTCTGGGGAGCGCGTTTGAGTTTCAAATGCCAGATCAGGAGGTGCTTGCTAAGAACATACGGGAGACTAAAGAGTATATTCAGTTGGCACACGATGTTGGTGCTTCCGCTGTGAAAGTGCGTCCCAATGGATTGCCTGCCGATGTTCCCAAAGAGAAAACGTTGGAGCAAATTGGAAAAGCCTTCCGAGAAGTGGCTGTTTTTGGCTGGAATCTGGGTATCGATATTCGTATGGAAGTTCATGGTGGGCAAACTTGTTTGCTCCCCAATATGAAAGTGATTCTGGATGTGGCGGATCATCCTAATGCGAATATATGCTGGAATTCTAACATGGATGATCTAAGTGGTGAAGGTTTTGATTACAATTACAATTTGGTTAAGGATAAGATCAAGGTCTGCCATATTATTGAGCTATGGGATGAGCGCTATCCTTGGCGGAAGTTGTTCGCGAATCTGGTGAGAGATGGTTTTCGCGGATATACCTTGGCGGAAATTCCAGAAAACAATGACCCTGTTCGTATTATGAGATATTATCGGGCTTTGTGGCTGGCCATGCAGCCGCAGTAAAAGATTTTGCTATAAAATGAAAAAAGAGATGAAGAATAATCTCCATCTCTTTTTTGTTTTTTGCGTAAAACTATTACCAGATTTTCGCTAGTTCTTCCGCGATCTGAACAGCATTGAGCGCGGCTCCCTTGAGAAGTTGATCTCCCGCTACCCAGAAGCACAAGCCGTTATCAAAAGCACAGTCTTTGCGGATGCGGCCTACCTGGCAGTTGTATTTGCCGGTTACCGCCAGCGGCAGGGGATAGACGTTGTTTTGCGGATCGTCCATAAGGTCAATGCCCGGAGCCTTGAGAATGGCTTCTCTGGCACCTTCTACAGAGACGGGTTTCTCAAATTCCGCACTGACAGCGATGGAGTGAGCTCTGTAAACCGGAACCCGAACGCAAGTGACACTTGCTTTAAAACTCGGCAGGTGCATGATTTTGCGTCCTTCGTTTTCCATCTTCATCTCTTCTTTGGTATAGCCATTATCCAGCCATGCATCAATGTGCGGCAGAACATTAAAGGCGATCTGATGAGGATAAACTTCGATTTTAACAGGTTTACCAGTAACGATCTGTTCTACCTGATTTTGGAGTTCGAGCAGAGCTTTAACGCCTGTACCGGAAACAGCCTGGTAGCTGGAAGCAAAGATGCGTTTGACTCCAAATGCCTGATGCATAGGGTAGAGTGCCATTAAGGTAATGGCTGTGGTACAGTTCGGATTAGCAATAATCCCTTTATGTGCCTTGATATCTTCAGCATTGATTTCAGGAACGACCAGGGGAACATTGGGATCCATGCGGAACGCGCTGGAATTATCCACTACCACGCAACCGGCTTTGGCAGCGATCGGCGCGAATTGTTTGGATACACTTCCTCCTGCGCTGAAAAGGGCAATATCAATACCGGAGAAGGAGTTTTCGGTCAATTCCTGGACGGTAATGTCTTCTCCGCGAAACTTTAGTTTTTTACCCGCGGAACGAGCAGAAGCCAATGGTGTTAATTTTCCCACCGGAAAATTTCTGTTTTCCAGTGTTTTGAGCATTTCAATACCAACAGCACCTGTGGCACCAACGACGGCTACATGAAATGAACGACTCATGTTTAAATTCCTTTTCTTTATTAATAGCGGTAGTTTTCAGCTTTATAAGGTCCTTCTATAGGAACCCCTAAATAATCAGATTGTTTTTGAGTCAATTTAGTGAGTTTGACTCCTAATTTACCAAGATGCAGACGAGCTACTTTTTCATCCAAAATTTTAGGAAGAATGTACACTTTATTTGTGTATTTGCCGGTACCGCGATTCTGCCACATTTCGATTTGAGCTAAAACCTGATTTGTGAAGCTTGCGCTCATGACGAAGCTGGGGTGACCACTTGCACAGCCCAGATTGACCAGGCGGCCTTCAGCAAGAACAATCAGGCGTTTGCCGTTGGGCCAAACCATGATATCCACCTGCGGTTTAACAACGATTCTTTTGATGGATGGGTCATTGTATAGAGAACCTACATCCACTTCAGAATCAAAGTGACCGATGCTGCAGACGATGGCTTCGCTCTTCATTTGATCCATGTGGGCTCGGGTGATGACATCCACATTGCCGGTAGTAGTCACAAAGATGTCTCCAATCTTACAAACATCATCCAGCAGAACAACTTCATAACCATCCATGGCAGCTTGCAGCGCATTGATAGGATCAATTTCAGTAATGAGGACGCGAGCGCCCATTCCACGGGCACTTTGTGCGCAGCCCTTGCCTACATCTCCGTAACCGCAAACGACAACGATCTTGCCTGCGACCATCACATCTGTGGCACGTTTGACTCC
>JAFZAR010000151.1 GCA_017557085.1 Verrucomicrobiota bacterium
GGCGGAATGAATCCACCGCAAGGCGGTTTTGGTATGCCTCCGCAGGGGATGATGCCTCCGGGTGGAAATGGTACGAATGGCAACCGCGGCCCGCAGTTTGGCGGACAGGGGATGCCGCCTCAGGGTATGCCCCCGCAAATGGGGCAGAATGGTGAAAATAACCAGAGACCTTCGTTTGGCCGTCCTGATCAGCAGGGGAATTTTAATAGAGAAAATCGAAATAATGACCGGAATGGCAACCGCAACAATAATCGCGGCGGCGGTGGTTTTGGCGGCCCCGGAGGCGGCGGAACTAAACCGATCAAGGCTTTTGTCAAAGTCCGCTGGCAGTCTGTGGAAGATCAGCTGGAGGGCAAGAGTGAAGGAATGATTCCCAGCAGCGGATTTGGCCCCGGCGGCGGCGGTCCCGGTGGTAATGACAGAAACGGCAGAGACAGCAATCGCGGCGGCGGAAACCGCAACAACTTTGGTCCCGGCAATATGATCGCGGGTCCGCTCTTCAACAAGATGGATACCGAGAAAACAGGAAAAGTGGATCGCGAGCTTTTTGTGAAGTCATTTGAGGATTGGTTCAATACGATCGACACAAACAAAGTTGGATCACTGACGGAAGTTGAACTGAGACGCGGATTGAACAAACTGCTTGAAACGTCCCGTGGAGGCTTTGGCGGTGGTCCGGGCGGTGGTTTCGGCGGACCGGGTGGTATGCCTCCCGGCGGACCGGGCGCTCCCGGTTAGGGAAATTCTCAGTAAGAATAAACATCAAAAAATACTTTTTTATTAGATATATATGGATATTGCATCAATATTAAAAGAACAGTGGATAGGCGGTAATGCGTTAAACTCTTTGCCGGCCTTTTTAATGAACCTTATTCTCACAGCGATCCTGACATGGATACTGGGCTGGGTCTATACGAAATTCGGGGAGTCCCTTTCCAATCGGAAGATCTTCGCGAGGAACTTTCTGATGCTGGCGTTGACAACGATGCTGGTCATCAGTATCGTCAAATCCTCGCTGGCTCTTTCCCTGGGGTTGGTCGGCGCGCTCTCCATTGTGCGTTTCCGCGCGGCCATCAAGGAGCCGGAAGAACTGGTCTATCTCTTCCTGGCCATCGGTATCGGTTTGGGCTTGGGCGCGGAAGAGCCGCTTTTGACTATCTGCGCGCTGATAGTGATTTTGGGCATCATCATGCTGCGCAAGCTGGGACATACCGGCGCCGTGCAGAACAATGTGTGTGTGCATCTGAGCAGCGGTAAGCAGATCGCTTTGACCAGTGTGGTCAAGGTCTTTGCCGAGGTGGGTGCTACAGCCAGTCTGCGCCGTTTTGATGAGATGCCGGAACGTACTGAATTTTCCTTTGTGGTGCAGTTTGTCACCCCGGAAAGACTGGAGGAATTCAGCCGCGCGATCAAGAATCTGGATCCTGAAATGAAGGTCAGCTTTGTGGATGACCGTGGACTGGGGATGTAAACCATCCATCGTGTGCTGTCAGTGTTATGACATCGTCATTTTTCAAATTAGACGATTTACCGGCCGCTCGTTATGAGAGGAAATTCCTGGCCCGCGATTTTTCGCTGGAAGAAGTCCTCTCTATCCTGCGGATGCACTTTGCGGGATTCTACCGCGTTTATCCGGCCCGGTGGGTGAACAGTATTTACCTGGACACGTCCGGTCTTCGCCACTATCATGTGCATGTCAGCGGGGTGCCTAATCGTTACAAGGTGCGCGTCCGCTGGTATGGGGATCTGTGTGGCGGGATCCAGGCACCGCGCCTGGAGTTCAAAGTCAAAAGAGGATTGGTCGGAGGCAAGATCGTCCAGCCGCT
This sequence comes from Verrucomicrobiota bacterium, assembly GCA_017557085.1. Lineage (GTDB taxonomy): Bacteria > Verrucomicrobiota > Verrucomicrobiia > Limisphaerales > UBA1412 > UBA1412. The sequence continues at coordinate 1,827 of JAFZAR010000151.1, forward strand.
GGAGCCTTTCGATTTTGAAGAATCAGCGCCGGGAGAATCGCTTGCGCGCTATCTGGAGAAAACGGCTCTGCCGGAGACCGCGGCCGATTACCTCAAAACACTTTCGCCCACACTGGTCAACCGCTACTGGCGCCATTATCTGCTCAGCGCGGACGGACGTTTTCGGGTGACTGTGGACACCGGGCTGGAGTTTTATAAACCGGATCGCTCCTGCTCCGGAATTTTCAATTTGAACCGGGGACTTTCCTTGCCGGTGATTATTGAATTGAAATATCTGCCTGTGCATGAACCGGAAGCGCAGGAGATCACGAACTCATTGCCGTTTCGGCTCACACGCTGCTCCAAGTACATAATGGGGATCGATCGGCAGTACGGGTACGATTATTGATTTTGGGAGAGAAGAAGGGATAAATATCGCACCACCTGGTGGGTGCCAGGTGGAAAGTTGTTATACAATATATTGTTTTCATTTTTTATCTCTTCTCTCCCCACTTTTCTGTGAATTTTTCCTGTAAAACATCTTTCTTTAGAAGAAGTTTTGAATTATTAACAGGTAAAAACACTTTTGATCGGAAAGGAAAAAACAACCGGAAATCTCTTTTTCATCAGTTTTCTGCTTGAAACCGGGAAACAAAAAAGGCAGAATAACCCCTGTAACACGTCACGTGTTACATACCAGGTGCCTCGGTAGCTCAGTTGGTAGAGCAGTTGACTCTTAATCAATTGGTCCCGGGTTCGAGTCCCAGCCGGGGTACCATTTTCTTCAAATGATTCCCATTTTCAGTAAGTTACTTGTTGTCCTTTTGTGTAATTGTGTAAAAAAATCCCCGATGGTGACCACTGGGGATCTTTTCTATATGAATTCTAACCCTATTACTTCCAGATGGAGTCGAGGGTCTTGGCTTTCAGTTTGGCTTGGCAGGGGCCGTTTTGCGTCCGGATTGTGATGGTGTTGAAGATGTTCTCCGGGAAGACGACAGTCGTTTGAGGGGCGATCCCGTTTTCGACAAAGAGTTCCACAGAGCTGTGATCCACCCACAGAGAGAGCAGGATCTCGTCCTTTTCGGTGTAAAGCGGGCTTTCATTTACCTTGGCATAGTCGCCCGGCATATCGATCTTGCCGGATTTGGAGCGGTCCATCCGGATCTTGCCGGCGGCTTTATCAATAGTGAAGACGCACTGTTCGCCCTTGGCATTGCTCAGGATCAAATCGCAGAGCCCGTTGGCAGGGAGTTTGAGTGCGAGTTCGGCCATCCAGGGATCGCTTTGGAGATTATATTTTTGGTTGATCAAAGCGATTTTTTGCGTGTCAGTGATCTTGCCGCTGAATTTTCCGATCTCTCTGCCGGCGTATTTAAAAAATTCTTTGGCCGGTGAGGAGGACAGTACCGCGTAGCCGTCCTTGTGTGGGATGAGTTTCAGGTCGCGCGGCAGAGTATCCGCACTGCGCCAGACTTCGGTCGGCACATTACCAGCGTAAGCCGGATTGCACATCCAGGCCAGGAAGAGACGGCGTTTTTCCTGGGGCAAATTGCTCCAGGTGACACCGGCATAGACATCGCGGCCATAATCTATCCACATCGGATAGGGAGCCGGATCTGCCTTAAAGGTCTTGCCGTCAAAATCGCCCACAAAATACTGCACGGCGCAGCCCATGCCGGGATTGCCGCCGTTGCTGACGAGCAGTACCCATTTTTCTTTTTTGCCCAGAGGCAGCGAAAACAGGTCGGGACATTCCCAGACACCGGTGTGAGAGCCGATCCCTTTGCCAAACTCGCTGGTCAGTTCCCATGTTTTGAGATCGGGGGAGTTGTAGAACTGGATCACATCACCGGCGGCCAGCACCAGAACCCATTTGCCGGACTTTTCATGCCAGGAGACTTTGGGATCCCGGAAATCAGGTTTGCCGGGATTCTGGATCACGGGATTGCCTTCATATTTGGTAAAGGTGAGACCGTGATCGGTGCTGTAGGCAATGCTTTGGACTTCTTTTTCGCCGTGCTGGGTAAAGATGGCGATCATTGCGTCCTTGCCAAAGCCGGCCGTGTTTTTATGGTCAATGACCGCACTGCCGGAGAAGATCGTTCCCAGCGAGTCGGGATAGAGCGCGATGGGGCGATCGTACCAGTGGATCAGATCGGGGCTGACCGCGTGTCCCCAGTGCATGGGACCCCAGTGGCTGTCATTGGGGTTGTGCTGGTAGAAGAGGTGATACTCTCCATTGTCCCAGACCATACCGTTGGGATCGTTCATCCAGAACTTTTTGGGAGTAAAATGGATCTGCGGACGGTACTGTTCCTGACGGCTTCTGACCTGCGCCGCGTCGGCAGAGGAGGTGAAAGTAAAGATACCCGCGGCACAAACGGCTAACGCAAGTAATTGAACTGAAAATGTTTTTAACTTCATACTGTTTTTACTGAGTTTTTTAGCGGATGCGGTGCGCATCACTGAATACCACAGCTCAGTGTAGCCACAAGTGCTGTATCCGTCACGAATAAATTAAAAAACGCCCCGGATAAAGAAATTTTAGCTGAAAAACTTACAGTCGAGTTGAATTTTATTGATTCAGCCGCTTCCATCCGCTACCATACAGGTGCGTATGTTGGTTTGGTTACTCGCTATCGTGTCCCTCCTCCTGTTTGGAGGTATGGGTGTTGCCGCAGGATTGGCTCCTGCTATCTGTGGTTTTATCATGTTCGTTGTCGCGTTCTTCCTGGGCGGCCCGCTGACCAAATTGGTGGCGATGGCTCTGCCTAAGAATTTTACGGGACACGCTCTGGCATCCTGGTTCCCGGAATCCATGTACTACATGGAATTGGTGATCGTGCTGCTGGTGTTTTATTTAATTTTCTGGGGCGTAGGATTTTGGGTTCGCTCCAAGATCGAGTATTGGCTGAAGTATGTGGGAACAGAGCTTCAGCGCATGACCTGGTCTTATCTGAACCACGGTGTGGGTCTGTTCTTCGGTGTGCTGACAGCGGTCCTCTTTGTGATGATCGTGGCCACGGGAGCTTACGCGCCGGCTTATCTGAGTACGCAAACCACTCCCAATGAGGATGGTCAGCCCTGGGGGATCACTTATCTGAATAATTTCGGCAAGGGGATGCAGTCCACCGGTCTGGACAAGATCGCCGCCCGCTGGGACCGCACTCCCAAGAAGTACTTTGAAGTGTGCGACTTGATCGGACTGATAGCGAATAATCCATCGGTCATGTACCGCGTGAAGAATTATCCGCTGATCTATGCCATGCAGGATCGCTCGGAAGTTTCTGAACTGCTGAAGGATCAGAGCTTTAATGATAATCTGAAGAACAAGGCAGGCGGCTGGGCACTGTTCAATAACGGTTCCGTGTTGGGCTTTATGGGATCCGGTGCTTATAACGACCTGAAAGATCAGCTGGATATGGTGGATTTCACGGCGTACCTCAAGACCGGCAAATCCGAGAAGTATGACAATTTCAAACTGCTGGGCGAGTGGGAACTGGATGTGGATCAGGTCACATTGATGGCCAAGAAGAACGAGCCTGATATCAGTTACCGTGAGATGAAATTCATAGCCACGCTGCTGCGCACTTATTTCAGCGATACGACCTTGCGTGCCACGGTGGATAAACGGATCGTTCTGCGTGATATCGTGAGCGATGTACCGAAACTGGTCTCCACGCTGTCCAATCCTTCTAACCCGCAGATTCTGCCTCCGGCTCCGGTGATCGCGCCTCAGCAGCAGGACGGTCAGCAACCTCAGGCGGTCGCTCCGGCACAGCAGGGCAGAAGCGCCAACCGCGGCGGTATCCTTTCCGCCTCTCGTTATCGTGAGGCTTTGGATCACAATGCCCGCACTCAGGCGATGATGAACGACGTTCCGGTGGAATATAATGACGATGGATCGGTGAAAGTTCCGGAACCTCCGAAGATCGAAAAGGTTTCTGTCAAAGGCACGTGGACTGGTGACGGTGAGCTCTACAAGGTGAATCTGGCCGGTGTGGAGTTGGATGCCATCATCGAGGGCGATGTTTTAACGCTCTCCACGGGCAAAGTTCGTCTCTATTTCATCAGAAAATACTAATTGAGAATAGATTGAATTGATTTTTACAAAGCCGTGAGTCGAGAGACATGCGGCTTTTTGTATTAAATTTTCGCTGAATACGCAGAAAGATTTCATTTTGTGCTTGTGGTTTTTCCAAAAAAGGATAAAAGTAGCCGCATCCGGTTGCGGCACAGTAGCCAGAGATGAGTAAACGGCTGCGGCGCAAATATGGATAAAGAAGTAAGAATAGAAGAAATGCTAAATAGAAAACCCCGGAGGGTTGCGTGAATAATTTTCCGCAACGCCGCAGTAATAACCAGCAAAACCAGATCCGAGTGAACGCAAAGATTCGCGCACGCGAGGTGCGAGTCATCAGCGGTGAGGGCAAGATGCTGGGGGTTATGAGTGTCCAGAACGCTCTGGTTCTGGCTAAGGAACACGGTGTCGATTTGGTGGAGATCTCTCCCAACGCGGTGCCGCCCGTCTGTAAGTTGGTGAACCTTGGCAAGTATCTTTATGACGCTGCCAAGCGTGAAAAGGAAGCCAAGAAGAAACAGCACACCAACAAGGTCAAGGAAATCCAGATCCGTCCCGCGATCTCCGACCGTGATATGCAGGTCAAGCTGGACCGCGCGATCGTGTTTTTCTGCAACGATATGAAGGTCAAGCTGGTGCTGCGCTTCAAAGGCCGCGAGATGCAGCACAAGGAGTTTGGATTTGAAACGGTGAACAAGTTCATCGAGAAAGTGACTCCGTTCGCCACGGCCGATTCCGAGCCCAAGATCGTGGGCAAAGGCATCACCGTCATGCTGAATCCCTTGCCGCGGAGCAGACGTGCCAAAAACCCGAAGGGCGAGGTCAACCTGCAGCAGCTGGAAGAGGCTGAGCTGGAGGATCAGCGCAAGCTGGATGCGGAGGAAGAGCTTCAGGAGGAAAATCCTCAGACCGAGCCGGAGAAATCTGCTCAGAAGAAAGGCTCCAAGAAATCCACTTTCGGCGCGCCGGTGCTGGACGAGATCAATTTGGAGATTTCACCCAAGGCACATCGTCACGATATTTAAGACAAGATTTTTGTTTTGCGATGACCCGTTATCCGTAACGGGTCATTTTGCGTTTTTAGGTTCCTATCAGGAGGCTTTTCATTTATACTCAGCCGGTTGTTTTTTGAAGTTAAGAAACGATATGGATACAGAGAACGCAGGAGCCGGTCTGCCGGCAGGGGTCAAAAGAATCGATTTTGAAAACGGATTGACGCTGATCTTGAAGGAAGATCACAGCTCGCCGGTGGCGACTGCTCATGCCTGGTCGCGGACGGGCAGCATCACCGAGGGAGACTGGACGGGAGCCGGGATGAGTCATGTGCTGGAACACATGCTCTTTAAGGGAACGACTCACCGGGAAGGCTGGCGGATCGATCAGGAAGTGCAGGAGGCCGGCGGTCAGATGAATGCCTGCACGTCGTTCAATTATACGCTTTACTACATAGACGTTCCGGCCAGCGGAGTGAAAACGGCGGTGGATATCCTCTGCGATATCATGCAAAACGCGACACTGCCCGCGGAAGAGCTGGAAAAGGAAAAACAAGTGATTTTACGCGAGATGGATATGGGGCAGGATGATCCTGACCGCCGTTCCAGCCGCCGTCTGTTCGAGACTGCTTACTATGTCGCGCCCTATCGACATCCGGTAATCGGCTACAAGGATGTGTTCGAGGCATTTACGCGCGAAGATCTGATGGCGTACTATAAGAAGATGTACGCGCCCAATAACCTGTTCATCGTGGTGGCCGGGGATATCGATCCCGCCGCTGTGGAAGCGCAGGTGAGGGAAGCCTTTGCCGGTGCCAAACGCGGAGCACTGCCGCCGATGGTGCTGCCTCTGGAACCGCCGCAGACGGCTGCCCGTATCGTGGAGGAGAACGGCGCGGTGGAGCTTTGCCATTCGCATATTGCCTGGCACATTCCCGGTGTCCTGCATCCGGATATCCCGGCGCTGGGCGTGGCCGTGGCTGTTCTGGGCAGCGGACGCAGTTCGCGCCTGTATCGGAGGCTTCGCGAGGAGTTGGGACTGGTGCAGACCATTGATTCCTGGGTCTATTCGCCGGGCGAGCAGGGGCTGGTCGGCATCAGCGCGGAGATCGAGTCCTCCAAGTATGAGGCGGCGTTGAAAGCCGTGTAGGAGGAGATCGAACTTTTGAAACGTGAGCTGATTCCGGCTGCGGAATTGGAAAAAGTCAAAAAACAATGTATCGCGGGACTTTATACGACAAGAAAGACCATGTCCGGTCAGGCAATGGAGCTGGGCAGCAGCTGGCTGACGGCGGGCGATCTGAATTTCTCGGACAGAAGTTTAGCGCGGATCCAGCAGGTCACCGCTGAGGATGTTCAGCGTGTGGTGTGTGAGTGGTTCAGCGACAAGAACAAAGTGCTTTACAGTTTGCTGCCGGAAGGGTTCAAGCGCACTTCCGGGAGCCTGATCGGGAAAATCGAGAGGAATCCAGTGCAAAAAACTGTTCTGCCCAATGGATTACGTCTGCTGGTGCGAGAGGATGAACAGCTGCCTTTTGTGGAGTTCCGCATCGTGTTCCAGGGTGGACTGGTAACCGAGGAGGAATCCACCGCCGGACAGACACTGCTGATGAGCCGTCTGATGCTGAAAGGAACGAAAACACGTTCCGCGGAAAAGATCTCGGAGGAGATCGAAAATGTCGGCGGCAAGATCGAGAACGGTGTCAGCCACGGGACAGTGAGCTTTTCGGCCGAAGTGATGAAGGAAGATTTCGACCTGGGACTGGATATCCTGAGCGATGTGGTTTTGACTCCGGTCTTTCCGGCGGATGCTCTGGAGCTGGAACGAGGGATGCTTCTGGCCGACATTCGTTCTGAAAAAGATCAGATGCTGCCTTACGCACTCAAGCGGATGCGCCGCGAGCTGTTTGGCCCGTGGTCGTTTGGCTTGAACACACAGGGAAGCGAGGAGAGCATGACTGCTGTCACCCGTGACGATGTCGTGGCGCAATGGAAGCGGCTGATCCATCCCGATAACTGTGTGCTGAGTGTGTTTGGTAATGTCAAAGCTGATGCGGTCATTCGTGCGGTGCAGACCAAGTTCGCCCAATGGACGGCGGCGGAACCGGTGCGGCTGACAGTACCCGGCGAGCTGAAGACTGGCCAGCGTCAGATCGTGGAGGAACAGCCGGACAAGAGACAGGCCGTCGTCGTGATGGGCTATCCCGGAGTTGATCTGAAAGATCCGCGGATCTATCCGCTGGTGCTGCTGCAGGAGATCTGCAGTGACCTGGGATCGCGTCTGTTCATGAGGATCCGTGACGAGCTGGCTTTGGCCTACTATGTGGGGGCTTTTCAGCAGTGTGGTGTGCAGCCGGGATATTTCTGCTTCTATGCAGGGACGGAGCCTGCCAGCGCGGATCAAGTCGTTCAGGAACTCTTTAAACAGGCTGAGAGTCTGGTCAAGGAAGGTGTTACTCAGGCGGAACTGGATCGCGCCAAGGCTAAGATCAAGGGACAGCGCAGCATTGCCCGTCAGGATCTGGGTGATGTGGCCCGCGTGACAGCCGTGAATGAGATCTGCGGTCTGGGATATGACTATTCTGAGAAAGAAGACGCTCTGCTGCAGGCGGTCACGCTGGAACAGGTGCGAAGCGCGGCGGCGGATATCCTGAAGCCGGAACACTGCGTGATCAGCATCGTTCGGGCAAAAACGAACTGACCTTTTGAAAATGAGCCGCTTATATCATAAGATCGCATTGGCCGGAGTGGGACTTCTGGGAGGTTCCCTGGGGCACTGCTTTCAATCGCTGAATCTGGCCGATGAAGTGACGGGATATGTGCGCCGTCAGTGCAGTGTGGAGGAGTGTCTCCGCGTGGGAGCGGTGACGCGTGTGACACTGTCGGTGGAAGAAGCCTTCCAGGACGCGGATCTGGTGATCTTATGTACTCCTGTGGCGCAAATGCCGATCCTGGCGCGCGCGATGCTGCCGTTCCTGAAACCGGGCACACTGGTGACGGATGTGGGCAGCACGAAACTGGAGCTGGTGAAGGAGCTGGAATCCATTTACCTTCCGGCCGGTGTCCGTTATGTGGGGGCGCATCCCATGGCCGGTTCCGAAAAAACTGGGCCTATCCATGCTTACGGTGATCTGTTCCGCAATGCGATCTGTCTGCTGACACCTACGGAGCGGACCGATCCCGATGCTTTGCAGCGGGTGAAGGAGCTTTGGGAGACAGTAGGTTGTAAAACGGCTCAAGTCACTCCGGCGGAGCATGATCAACTGGTTTGTCGGGCTAGTCATCTGCCGCATATCCTGGCAACGGCGCTGGTGCATCATGTTCTGGGAGAGGAGAAACCGAAGATCCAGGCAAAGGTTTGCGCTTCCGGTTTCCGGGATACGACGAGGGTCGCTTCCGGTTCGCCGGAAATGTGGAGGGATATCGTCCTGAACAACCGCGGGCCGATCATTCGGGAGATTGAAGCTTATATCGAAACGCTCCAGCGGCTGAAAACGACCCTCAACAGTGAGAATTCCGAAGATATCCTTGATGTTTTCAGCCGTGCGCGGGAACTGCGCAATGACTGGCTGGATCAGCGGAGCAACGGCTGGAACAGCTGAAATCGCAAAAAATCTAAAATAATCCTTGCAAAGGCAGAAAAAGGGGTGTAAACATTGACGGCGCTTGGCTGTACATGGCACATTCTCATGTTCAAGGCCAGACAGACCTGGCAAAGGAAAAGCAGTAAGTTTCTTTTGAATCTTCCGTTCGGTGTTTTTCTATTCTAACTTCTTTTGATCGAGTAAGACCGTTTGGGGAGAACTGCTTATTTATTCTTATTTTAATACTGAGCGTTTTTCGCGCGAGTAATTACACATTAGTATGGCAAAGACTGTTGCTGAAGTACCAGAATTCGGAGAAGGCTATTTAGAGATTTCAGAAAAGGGATTCGGTTTTTTACGTTCGGAGGAACATCGTTTCCAGCCGAAGCCGACAGACATTTTCGTAACTCCCGACACCATTAAGAAACGTTTTCTCCGGGAAGGTTCGTTTATCAAGGGCACCCTGCAGCCGCCTCACCGCGGAACCAGCCCGCAGCTGAAAGAAGTTCTCGAAATCAATGAAATGCCTTATGAGGAATTCATCAAGTCCTCCCGTTTCGAGAACCTGATCACGATCGACCCGATCGAGAAATACAATCTGGAAACAGACCCCGATCTGGTGGAGACCCGCATCATTGATCTGGTCACGCCGATCGGCAAGGGAACTCGTGGTCTGATCGTGGCACCGCCCCGTACCGGTAAGACGACCATCCTCAAGCAGATAGCCAATGCCGTGCGCACTAATCATCCCGATGTGAAAGTCATGGTGCTGCTGATAGATGAACGTCCGGAGGAAGTGACCGATTTCGAGCGCTCCGTGGACGCGGAGGTGATTGCCAGCTCCAATGACCAGGATCTGGAAACACACGTCCGCCTGAGCCGTTTCACCATCGAACGCTGTCGTCGTCTGGTGGAAAGCGGCAAAGACGTGATGGTGCTGATGGACTCCCTGACCCGTATCGCCCGCGCCTATAACAGCGCCCATGGCGGTTCCGGCCGAACCATGACCGGTGGTGTGGATGCCCGCGCGCTGGAAGTTCCCCGCAAGATGTTTGCCGCGGCTCGTAAGATCGAGGACGGAGGTTCTCTGACCATCATCGCGACCGCTCTGGTAGAGACCGGCAGCCGAATGGACGAACTGATCTTCCAGGAATTCAAAGGCACCGGCAACATGGAATTGATTCTGGACCGCAAGCTGGCGGACCGCCGTTTGTTCCCGGCCATTGACATCCCCCGCAGCGGTACCCGTAAGGAAGAAAAACTCTATCCCGGCACCCAGATCGAAGCCGTGCGCAAACTGCGCCGCATGATGATCGACCTGAACTCGGTGGAAGCCATGGAAACATTGATCGGCGCCCTGAAGAAGTACAAGACCAATGACGAACTTCTAGGCAAACTGATGATGTAGAAGATATTAAAACTTTTCGAGAGACGACCGGACGGTCGTCTTTTTTCATTTCTAATGGGCGGATATTCGGCCTTGCGATAGGGGAGAATATCTGCTACTTTATTTTTACGTTCCACCGGCCAAGAAGCCGGATCAGGAAAGGGTTCTCTCAAAAGAGATTAGAATGGCTAAGATCACACAGGAACAGTATGCAGAGTACCGCAGAGCTTTAAAGCAGATGCGGATGCTGGATGATACGCTGATGAAGTGTGTCTTCAAAGGGTGTAAACCCGCTGTTGAGCTGGTGTTGAGGATCATTTTGCAGCGAAATGATTTAGAGGTAAAAAGATTCAGTATCAGCAAAGAGTATAAGAATCTCAAAGGCCATTCGATTTGTCTGGATGTTTTCGCGGTAGATAAGGACGGTAAGCAATACAACGTTGAGGTTCAGCGTGATAATAGAGGTGCGAATCCCAAACGGCTTCGTTTTTACAACGCGATGATGGATACAGAGATATTGGTCAAAGGAAAAGATTACTCTGAACTCAGGGACAACTACACCATCTTTATTACAGAGGAAGATATCTTTAAGAAGGGCAAGCCGTTTTACCTTTTTGAACGAGTGGACAGAGAGAGTGGGGAGCCCGTAGGAGATGGTTCCCACATCATCTATGTCAATGGATCTTATGATGGAGATGATCCTCTTGGTTGGCTGATGAGAGACTTCAGAGAGCCAGATCCGGAGAAGATGCACTATAAGGTGCTTGCGGAGAGAGTCAATTATTTAAAAAACGATACAAAAGGAGAAGAAGAAATGTGCCAGATAATGGAAGAAATTCGTGAAAAAGGATTTCAAAAAGGAATCCAAAAAGGACGTCTGGAAGGACGCTTGGAAGGTATCAAGCTTCTGATAGCGGCTTATCGCAAATTGGGCATGACCCAAGAGGAAATCATCAAGCGGATATCTGTCGAGTATGAGATTCCTCAGAGTGAGGCTGCGAAGTACGTTTA
>JAFZAR010000152.1 GCA_017557085.1 Verrucomicrobiota bacterium
AACATCCTGCATTTGATCGCGTATTTCACTGAACGAGAAAGGCATCAGAGATAAAAGAGCTGTTCTGCCGGAGAGGGATTGGGTGATACTTTCCAGCAGGTTGAAATTACTGCTGCCTGTCAGGACAAACTTTCTCTTTGGATGTTGATCGGAAACGACTTGCAGATATGAAAACAGCTCTGGATAGTTGTGTACTTCGTCAATGATCAGACCGTCCGGGTAGGCTGTCAGGAATGCTTTTGGATCTATCTTGACTTGTTCACGGAGAGAGAGATCCTCCAGATTGGCATAAGCGAAACCGGGGAACATCGACTTGCAGAGAGTCGTTTTGCCCGACTGGCGCGGGCCGGTCAACGTGATGATCCTGAACTGGGAGAGCAGTTCATTGATGACAGTTGTTATATTTCTGAACAGCAAATTCATAAAAGCAACCTTGCCAATTTTGGAATCCAATTCCAAATTTGTCAATAGAATAATTAAGATATTTATTCTCTTTGTCTTACAAAGCGGCAAGGCGTTTTTTGCTCAAAAACGCCTTGTCTCGGAAAAATGGGGATGCAGGTTGGCTTAGAAGAAGTCCAGACCGATGTCCACGGAGGGGGCGGAGTGGGTCAGCGCGCCGACAGAGATGAAGTCCACGCCGGTTTCCGCTTTGCCGCGAACGGTTTTCAGGTTGACTCCGCCGCTGGCTTCCAGCAGGGCGCGTCCCTGGACGGACTGCACGGCTTCGCGCATCATTTCATTGGTCATGTTGTCCAGCAGGATGATATCTGCTCCGGCTTCCACAGCCTGAGCCACTTGCGTCAGGTTATCCGCTTCGACTTCGACCTTGAGCTGCGGATATGCTGAACGAGCACGGGCAACGGCTGCCGCCACGGCGTTGGGCTGGGCATCCCGCAGGGCGACCAGATGGTTGTCCTTGATCAGGATCATGTCGTAAAGGCCGATGCGGTGATTGGTTGCGCCGCCGCAGGCGACCGCGTATTTCTCGAACATCCTCCAACCGGGAAGGGTTTTACGTGTATCCAGGATCTTAGCTTTGGTTCCGGCGACTTCGTCCACAAATCGGCGCGCGATGGTGGCCACGCCGGAGAGTCTTTGTAAAAAGTTCAGCGAGACACGTTCTGCGGTCAGCAGGGCGCGGGAGGGACCTTCCACCTGGAGGAGTATGCCGCCTTTGGCCAGTGTATCGCCGTCTTTGGCGCGGAGGGTTACCCGGACGGTTGGATCCAGCTGACGGTAGGCTTCCACCGCGAAGGCCAGACCGCAGACGGTCAGGGGTTCACGGGCCGCCATGACGGCTTTGGACTGAAGTTCCGCCGGAACGAGCGCCAGGGTCGTCGCGTCACCGGTGCCGACATCCTCAGCCAGAGCGGCGCGCACAGCCTGTTCCACCTGTTGGGGATCCAGTTGGGTCAGATTCATGACTAACGGTTGAAGCGGAAGTTGACCACGTCATAGTCCTGCATGACGTAAGTTTTTGTTTCCAAACGGACTTTGTTGGCGCGTTTGGCCTGTACCTCGCCGCCGCATTCGATCAGATCGGCGTAGCTGATGATCTCGGCGCGGATAAAGCCCTTCTGCATATCGGTATGGACGGTTCCGGCGGCATCCACGGCCACAGTGCCTTTGCGGATGGGCCAGGCGCGGTTCTCTTTGCCGCCCAGGGTCAGAAAGCTGATGTAACCGGCCTGGTCGTAGGCTTTCACGATAGCCTGTTCCACGTCTTCGCCCGAAGCCAGCGGGACGATCGCGCGGTTGGTCACGAACTGATAGCTGCCCATCAGGGCTTTTTCCTCATCGGAAAGGGGAAGTTCGCTGATGGCTTTTTCGGATTCCAGCGCGGCGTAAAGTTTTTCAAACAAAGCCTTTTCTTCGGGCGACTGTTCGCGGCCCAGACGCAGTTCCAGGAATTCCATGTCCAGCAGCACCAGGTCGCCTTTGAGTTCCGCCGGCACCAGGATGGCATCGGCATCTTTCATTTCGTCCTCGCCGACGATATCGGCCTGGACATAGATCTTCTTCTTGGCTTCCACCAGCTTATCTGCCGCGTCCAGACGTGGATCTTTCACATTATGTTTTCCGAGAGAGACTCCCGGCACTTGGTAAACTGCTAATTTCATCTCGCTAATTCAAATTCCGGTTATGATGAAGGTGGAACAGGATCCGCTCCACGTTTCTGCGAAGGATGTTGCCACAAAACGGCTCCCGTTGCAATAAGGAGTTGATTCGTCTGCGGTTTTATTGCCAAAAAAAGACGCGGGCCGGTGAGCTCACGTCTTTTGAATGTTTCCGGAGATGGGTTATCTCACGGCCCGGAAGAATTTCATTGTTTCCGAGGGAACGATCCTGACCGGAGATTCCGTGGCGATGGTCGTCCATTCACCGTTCGCGGTAGAGGCGGCCTGAAGGGTGCCTTCAAACCGGACGACGATGCCGTCGGAGGTACCTCTCAGAATAGAAAGGACAGGCGGTTCCGTTGGTTCGGTGCGGATGATCACTTCCACTTCATCGCTCATGACACTGTTGAGCGGATTAGTCACCTCGACTTTATAGAAGCCGGCTTCGGTGACGGTCAGAAAAGCGGAATCAGTCCCGACCGGTGTGTCGTTGCGGTACCATTGATAAGAGAGAGGCGCGGTGCCGGAGGCTCCCACATAGAGGATGTAGGATTCACCTGGTTCGATCGTGCTGCCGACCGGCTGGGATTCGATAGTCACACCCTGTTTGGGCGGCAGAATGGTCAGAGTGACAGTACGGGTCGTTCGCACACCGCCGATGTTGGAGATGGTGCAGGCGAGCTGGGTGCCGTTATCTGCCATTGTGACGTTCCTCAGTGTCAGTACCCGGTTGGTCTGAGCGGGATCTACCTCACCGTTGATCTTCCACGCGTAGGTGACGGGAGTGCTGCTCTGGACGAACGGTTCAAAGACAGCGTCATCCCCTTCATAGCAGGAGACAGATTTCGGCTGTACCTTGATGACAGGCGGGTCAAACTCGGTGTCGGGCAGGTAAAGACGGGACTGCGGGATCGGCTCTTCGATAGTGCCGTCGGGCAGCTGCCAGCGGACGATGATATGGTCGCCGCCGCTGCCGTCAGTCTGGAGTCCTTCGATGTAGTAGGGCTTGTTGGCCGTCAGCGAAATGGTCGCGGACTTCTGGGTTCCGTAAGAATCCCAGCTGCCCACGGGTGTCCAGCCGTAGAGATAGGCGATCCGTTTCTTGCGGCGGGTCGTCTGATCCGTACTCAGCCAGAGCTCGGAGTAGTCATCGCTGCAGATCCAGAAAGTGTAGTCACCGGTGACAGGCGGAATGATGAAGCCGCTCAGCTTTTGACCGTAGTAGTCACCCCAGTCGATCGGGCTGGCAAACTCCGTGAGAGTGGTGGTCAGATCCGGGTAATTCGGATAAGTGTTCTTATTGGTCAGAGTATTCAGGTTGTCACTGCAGTCGTACCAGACCTGGCGCAGCAGACCTTGTCCCTGCGGCACAGCCTGCACATAATTGGTGGTGTTATCCTCGATCTTGTTATGATTATAGGCGACATCACACACATTATTGACCACGAGTGTATAGACGTAACCGTACTTGATATCCACCGTTTCCAGCATGACGGCCAGAGTGCCGCCGGGAATACCCGCGCCGTCCGCGACAACACTGCTGATGAGGATGCCTTCTTCGATCTTGTAGTTGGCGGGGTTGAGCGCGCTTTCCAGAGTGACATATTCAGAGAAAGTCACACGGATATAAGTGCCGTCCACAATCTCAGTCTTGACGATGGTCGGCGGGACGGTCTCGGTCACGACATCGAGTTTCGCTTCTTCGCTGACCCATTGATCGCCCAGACGAACCCGGTAGAGACCCGCGTCCTCGCCAGAAACATATATCAGTTCCAGAGTTGTACCGAAGCCGTTGAGGATGTCTTCCCACTGTTCGGCGGAAGTGAATTTCTGCCACTGGAGTTTATCCGGGATAATGGCTGTGATGCCGATCGAAAGGGAGGCGTTCTCGCCTTCAAGACATTCAACGTCCGCGGGCTGTTCCAGCAGGATCATCAGCTCATTCGGAGTACCCAGGGTCAGAACACCGTCCAGGTCGAACTTGGCCATGTACAGACCGGCGTTCTTCTCGGAAACCTTGTTCAGCTGCAGAGCGGCGGAGTTTTCACCTTCCAGTACTTTCCATTTGCCCTTGGTATTAAACTGGAGCCACTGGATGTTTTCGACGTTTCCTTCAGGGACATCCAGAATGAATTCCACGCTGTCGCCCGAAGCGGCTAT
>JAFZAR010000153.1 GCA_017557085.1 Verrucomicrobiota bacterium
AGGTAGATGGTGCCGGAGATGACGGTCAGGAGGATCGTCAGCCAGATCGAAACGGTGATGAAGTATCCGGCCCAGCAGCCGAATATAAGCTCGCCCAGCTTGCCCCATTCGGGATAAGCCATTCCCACCAGGATGGCTATGATGGTGACGATTTGAGAAATAGTCTTGTGTTTGCCGAAGCGTTCGGCGGCCAGAATACGGTTCCTGGAAGCAGCCAGCAGACGCAATCCGGTGATGGAGAGTTCTCTGGCAACAATGATCGTACACATCCAGGCGGCAATGCTCCCCAGTTCGACAAAAATGATGAAGGCACTGCAGGTGAGTACTTTATCAGCCAGCGGATCCATCAGGATGCCAAAGTTGGTGATCAGTTTGTCCCGGCGCGCGATGTGACCGTCAAAGAAGTCGGTCAGCCCTGCCGCGGAGAACAGGACAAGCGCCAGAGTCTTGGAAAAGGGGAAGGAAATACTCATAACGATAACGAACGCCCCAGTTAAGAGGAGTCGCGAAATCGTTAGTTTATTTGGCACATTCATTAGAAATGCTGAACAACTTATATCAAAAATAGAGAAAACTTCAACTCTGTATTGCAATTCTGATGAAAAATGCTAAGATGTGCTTGGGAATTAGCTACGTTATGAGCAAAACGAAAGTCTTATTGCTGGGCGCGGGATTCATCGCGGATATACACATTGAATCTTACAAAAGATTTGTACCTGAAGCAGTTTTGGTGGGTATTTACTCCCGGACGGAGCAGCGTGCCATGGAGACGGCGCGCCGTCACGGGATAGAAAAGCATTACTCCGATTGGAAGAAAGCGATTTTGGATTCGGACTGTGAAGTGGTGGATATTTGTCTGCCGAATTTCCTTCATTGTCAGGCGGCTTGCTTCGCGGCGGAGCACGGCAAGCATGTCATTATCGAGAAACCGCTCTGTCTGAACATGGACGAGGCGGATCTGATGATCGAGACCTGCCGCAAGTACGGCCGCAAACTGATGTACGCCGAGGAGTTATGCTTTGCGCCGAAGTATGAACGGGTGCGCAAGACCATCAAGGAAGGCGCGGTGGGCAAGATATTCCAGCTGCGCCAGTGCGAAAAGCACAGCGGTCCGCACAGTGCCTGGTTCTATGATATCGAGCAGAGCGGCGGCGGTGCTTTGATGGATATGGGCTGTCACGCGTTTGGCTGGTTCCGCTGGATGCTGGATCGCGCGAAGGTGACCAGCGTCTATGCCACCATGAGGACGCTGTACCATATCGGCCGGACGAAAGCGGAGGATAATTCCGTGGCGATCGCGGAGTTCGAGGACGGAACGATCGGCATCGCGGAAAACTCCTGGGCCAAGCAGGGCGGCATGGATGACCGCATCGAGGTTTACGGCAATGAAGGCGTGGTTTACGCGGATCTGTTCACGGGCAATTCCGCGCTGACTTACAGCCAGAAGGGGTACGGTTACGCGATGGAGAAGGCTGGGAGCACACAGGGCTGGAGCTTCACGATCTTCGAGGAGGCTTTCAACCAGGGCTATCCGCACGAGCTGGCGCATTTTATTGATTGCGTGCGCAATAACAAGCAGCCGGTGTCCACCGGAGAGGATGGCCGCGCAGTGCTGGAGATTATGCTGGCGGCGTATCAGTCGGCCAAAACCGGCGCGAAGGTGAAACTGCCGTTCCGGCCTGATGTGAAAAAGCCGATAGATCTTTGGCTGAA
>JAFZAR010000154.1 GCA_017557085.1 Verrucomicrobiota bacterium
GGCATACAACACCTCCAAGCAGGTCAACAAGGATCTTTACCTGAAGGATCTTCTGGATATTGACTATACCCTTGTCTCCAAGAAGGTACAGGAAACGATCCTCAACGAACGTACAGAAACCTTTGAATACAGAGCGGGAGATAATCGCAGACTGGCAACAATGACCCCCACTCAATATGGAGCATCATCTCTGAAAAAAGTGATTTGGGTTACTTTGGATAACTCCGAGTTACAAAAAATCCGCGAACGTTCCCGCCAGCTTTTCTTTGAAAATCAAAAGAATCTGACCCGTCTGGAGAAGATAGCACAACAATGGCAGCTCATTGTAGATCTCCTTCCTATGTCCTTCTTTGTCAAAAACAAAGATGATAATTACCGCTATATTCTGGTCAATAAAGAATATTCAAAACTGCTGCAAAAGACCGAAAAAGAGATCATTGGCAAGACCGACTATGAACTTTTCTCAAAAGAGGTGGCGGATATGTTCCTGGAAGAAAATACCAAACATCTCGATTCTGAAAAAGTTTCTGTTTTCACACGGCCTGTCTCTATTGGCGATTCCGTTGTCCAATCCAAGACTTTCATCACCACCTTCAAGGACATGGACAATAAACAGCTGCTGGCGGGTTTCAACGCGGATATCTCTCGTGAAATCGAGTTGATCGAGCAAGCTAAAGAAGCCAGCAAAGCCAAGAGCTTCTTCCTGGCATCGGTCAGCCACGAACTGCGCACTCCGCTGAATTCCCTGCTCGGCTTCACCAATATGCTTCGGAACAGCACAGTGGACCGCGATACCCAGTTAGAATACTTGAATCATATCAGCATTGCGGGTGACGCGCTCCTCCACCTGATCAATGACATTCTGGATCTCTCCAAACTGGAATCCGGAGAAATGCCTTTCTATTCAGAATTGATCGACTTCAACCGCTTCTGCAAAGAGAACTGCGGTGTATTCGCCCACAGCATTGAAGAAAAAGGTCTTCAATATCAGGTGGACATCCAACAGTCTATGCCGATGCTTAGTTTGGATCCAGCACGAATGAGACAGATCTTCTATGCCTTGCTCGGCAATGCCCAGCAATACACTCAGAAAGGAACAGTCTCCGTTTCTATCCGGTTTCAAAAAGCGGCTGATTCAGAGGGCATACTCACTATCAAGGTAAGTGATACAGGTATGGGAATCTCACCTGATGACCAGAAGAAGATATTCCAGCCGTTCGTTAAGCTGTCTCAGATGCGCGGAACCAGAGCTGACAATTTAGGCACAGGTTTGAGTCTTTCCATCATTCACAGAATGATCGAGAAAAGAGGCGGCACTTTAGAAGTGGAAAGCGAACTGAACAAGGGAAGTACTTTCACTGTTACCCTGCCCAAGGTCAAATTCTCAGATCTGACTGCGAAAGAACTGCCCAAAGGTATCGCTCCCAAGAATATCAATCACAGGATCCGCACCGTCCTGCTGGTGGACGATGTGTCCATGAACCTGAAGATCCTGAGCGCCATCGTGAAAAAGATGGGTTTGGAACCCACCACGGCCTCCAGCGGCAAAGAAGCTCTCCGCTTACTGCAGCAAAAACCGTTTGGCCTGGTTCTGACAGACTTGTGGATGCCGGAAATGAACGGCGCGGAACTGGCCAAGGCCATCCGGGATCTGCCCGGTTATCAAGAGGTGCAGATCCTGGCAATAACCGCCGATGTGGAAAGCCGTGAAAACTTCGACATGAGTCCCTTCGACGGCATCCTGATGAAGCCTGTCACCCAGGAGCAGATTCTCCAGCACATGAGGTAACCCATCCCACTGTGACATAAATGTGACAAGTGTGACAAAATTGCGCAATTTTCTTCTTTCTTGTCACACTTTCCATTGAGATAAGACATTTAGAACTACTTATCTATTTCCCTTTTTATCAAGAAGTTAAATTATAAAAAAGATTCTCTGGCACACTCCTTGCTCTATGATGGCGGGCAATGACAAACTGCCAGCGTGCAGAGTCATCGCACCAGAAAGGCATATATTATTATGGCAAAGATTTTAGGTATAGACCTTGGAACCACAAACTCATGTATGGCGGTGATGGAAGGCGGAGAACCGTCCGTACTGGAGAACTCTGAGGGCAAACGCACCACACCGTCGGTGGTGGCCTTCAGCAAAAACGGGGAACGCTTAGTGGGTGAAGCGGCAAAGCGTCAGGCAGTGACTAATCCCCGCAATACCATTTATTCAGTCAAGCGTTTCATGGGACGCAAATACGATGAGATCCAGGAGGAACTCAAGCGTGTGCCCTACAACGTGGTCCGCGCCAATAATGGTGATGTCGCGATCGAAGTGGAAGTGCAGGGCGAAAAGAAACGTTTCAGCCCGCCTGAGATTTCGGCCATGATTTTGTCAAAGCTGAAAGCGGATGCCGAAATGCGTCTGGGCGAGACGATCACTCAGGCCGTGATCACAGTTCCCGCATACTTTAACGATTCACAGCGTCAGGCCACTAAGGACGCAGGCAAGATCGCCGGACTGGAAGTCCTGCGTATCATCAACGAGCCGACAGCGGCTTCCCTGGCCTACGGTCTGGACAAGAAGAAAGATGAAAAAATCGCTGTGTACGATCTGGGCGGCGGTACGTTCGATATCTCCGTGCTGGAGATCGGCGACGGCGTTTTTGAAGTCAAAGCCACCAACGGTGACACTCACCTGGGCGGTGACGACTGGGACAACACACTGATGGATTACATCCTGGACGAGTTCAAAGCTCAGAACGGAATGGATCTGCGCAATCAACCCGACGCGCTGCAGCGTATCAAAGAGGAAGCCGAGAAGGCCAAGATCGCCCTCTCCAGCGCTCAGACCTTTGATATCAATCTGCCGTTCATCACGGCGGATGCCACGGGTCCCAAACACATACAGATGACACTTTCTCGTTCCAAGATGGAACAGATCTGCGATCCTCTGATCCAGAGGACACTGACTCCGGTCAACAACTGTCTGCGCGACGCTGAACTCAGCGCCAAACAGGTGGATGAACTGGTGCTGGTCGGCGGTATGACCCGTATGCCCAGCGTGATCGAAGCCGCCAAGAACATCGTCGGCAAACAGCCTCATCAGGGTGTGAATCCGGATGAAGTGGTCGCCGTGGGCGCGGCTATTCAGGGCGGTGTGCTGAAGGGTGAAGTCAAGGATGTCCTCCTGCTGGATGTGACTCCGCTCTCCCTCGGTATCGAGACCATGGGCGGCATTTTCACACGCCTGATCGACCGTAACACGACTATCCCGACCCGCAAGTCCGAGATATTCTCAACGGCCAGCGATAATCAGCCGGGTGTGGAAGTCCACGTTCTGCAAGGTGAACGTCAGATGGCTCGCGACAACAAGACCATCGGTCGCTTCCAGCTGACCGAGATCCCGCCGGCTCCGCGCGGAGTGCCGCAAATCGAAGTCACATTCGACATCGATGCTAACGGCATCCTGCATGTCGCCGCTAAGGATCTGGGCACCGGTCGTGAACAGAAGATCACCATCACCGCCAGCAGCGGTCTGAGCAAAGACGAAATCGAACGGATGCGCCGCGAGGCCGAAGCCAACGCTGAAAACGACAAGAAACAGCGTGAGGAAGTGGAAGCCCGCAACGAAGCCGACAGCGCCGTCTATCGCACAGAGAAGATGCTGAAGGAAAACGGTGACAAACTGCCTCCGAATGACAAAGCGGACATTGAAAGCGCCGTCAACGGCGTGAAAGAAGCCCTCAAGGGCAATGACACCGCCGCGATCAAGGCCGCCAATGAGAAACTGACAGCCGCTTGGAACAAGGTTTCTGAACAGCTCTACAAAGCCGCTCAGCAGCAGCAACAGGCCGCGGGTCAGCAGGCCGGAGCGCAGGGTCAGCAACAGCAGCAGTCCGCCAACGCGGGCAGCGGCAATGCCAAGGATGACAGCGTGATTGACGCTGAAATCGTGGATGACGACAAGAAATAATTTAAAAGTTCGGACATGGAGAGGCCGCGAGTGCGGCTTCCCCTGTTTGTCCGATGTTTTAACAACAAATGAATTTCCTGCTGAAAAAGCAGGGACCAACAAAGGAAATAGTAAATAATTATGGCAACTAAAATCAAACCTCTCGGTGATCGCGTCCTGGTGGAGCAAGCCGAAGAAAAAGAAGTGAAAAAAGGTGGAATCATTATCCCCGATACCGCTAAGGAAAAGCCGATGGAAGCCGTTGTGGTTGCCCTCGGTACCGGTAAAACTGATGACAAAGGCAACAAGGTCGCCTTTGAAGTCAAGGTTGGTGATCGCGTTCTGATCAGCAAATATGGCGGAACAGAAATCAAAGTAGATGGCAAGGAATACAAAGTCCTGAATTCTGACGATATCCTGGCCATTGTTGGTTAATTTTAAACAAGATAAAGAAGGAGAATTAAGAATATGGCAGCAAAACAATTATTATTTGAAGAAAAAGCACGTCAGGCTCTTCTGCGCGGTGTGCAGACTCTCAGCCGCGCCGTCAGCGCCACTCTCGGTCCCAAAGGCCGCAATGTGGTCATTGACAAGAAATTCGGCTCTCCGACCGTCACCAAAGATGGTGTGACCGTCGCCAAGGAAGTCGAACTGAAGTGCCCCTATGAGAACATGGGCGCAGCCATGGTGCGTGAAGTCGCCAGCAAGACCAGCGATGCCGCCGGTGATGGTACAACCACCGCCACCGTTCTGGCCGAAGCCGTGTTCCGTGCCGGTATGAAGCACGTGACCAGCGGTGCCAATCCGATCAGCATTCAGCGCGGTATCCAAAAGGCTGTGGAAACAGCCGCCGCTCAGCTGACCAAGATCGCCAAGAAGGTCAAGGACAAGGAAGAGATCAAACAGGTCGCTACCGTTTCCGCCAACTGGGACAGCACCATCGGCGAGATCATCGCTGACGCTATGGACAAAGTCGGCAAGGACGGCACCATCACAGTGGAAGAAGCCAAGAGCATCGAAACCAGCCTCGACGTGGTCGAAGGTATGCAGTTCGACAAAGGTTATCTGTCTCCTTACTTCGTGACCGATTCCGACACGATGGAAGTCAAGATGACCGATCCTTACATCCTGATCTATGAAAAGAAGATCAGCAGTCTGAAGGACATTCTGCCGGTCCTCGAAAAGGTCGCCAAAGTCGGCAAACAGATCCTGCTCATCGCCGAAGATATCGAAGGCGAAGCCCTGGCTACCCTCGTGGTGAACAAGCTCCGCGGCACCCTGAGCGCCTGCGCCGTGAAAGCCCCTGGTTTCGGTGACCGCCGCAAAGCCATGCTCGAAGATATCGCTATCCTCACGGGCGGCAAGTGCATCACTGAAGACCTCGGTCTGAAACTGGAAAACATCGAGCTGACCGACCTCGGCCGTGCGAAATCCGTTGTCATCGACAAGGATAACACCACCATCGTGGAAGGTTACGGCAAGACCTCTGACATCCAGGGTCGTGTGAACCAGATCCGTCATCAAATCGAGGAAACCACCTCTGATTATGACCGCGAGAAGCTCCAGGAACGTCTGGCCAAGCTGGCCGGCGGTGTGGCCGTCATCAATGTCGGTGCCACCACTGAGAGTGAGATGAAAGAGAAGAAAGCCCGTGTGGAAGACGCTCTGCACGCGACACGCGCCGCTGTGGAAGAAGGTATCGTCCCTGGTGGCGGAGTGGCTCTGATCCGCTGTCTGCCCGCCCTCGAAGCCATGAAGCTGGAAGGCGACGAACAGATCGGTGTGGAAATCGTCAAACGCGCTATCGAAGATCCTCTGCGCGCTCTGGCCAGCAACGCCGGTGTGGACGGCTCTCTGATCGTTCAGGAAGTCCGCAAACGCAAAGGCAACGAAGGTTACAATGTCGCCACCGGCGAATATGTGGACCTCGTCAAGGCCGGTGTCGTTGATCCCAAGAAGGTCACCCGCACCGCTCTGCAGAACGCCTGCTCTATCGCGGCTCTGCTCCTGACCACCGAGTGCGTCATCACAGAGATCCCTGAGAAGAAAGAAGCCCCGGCCGGCAACCCTGAGATGGGTGGCATGGGCGGTATGGGCGGCATGGGAGCCTACTAAAATAAGCCTCCACGCAGCCTGAATAAGGCTCAGTAAAAATCGAAAAGACCGTTTCCTGAGTAAGGAGACGGTCTTTTTTAGTATCACGAAAAACGAGGCCAACGCTCGGCTCTGACCACCCTTTTGGGGTGGCGTGTTGGAGGAGAATCCGTTACCAGGGGTTACGCTTCGCCCACACCCCGTCTGTAATCTGTCGTCCCGTTGGGAC
>JAFZAR010000155.1 GCA_017557085.1 Verrucomicrobiota bacterium
GATCACTCGTTCCGTGAACATGGGATGGAGTTCTCGCGGTGGTCCCGGCAGCAGGATCAGGACGGCTTTTCTCGTCTCTGAACGGAAGGGATTCTGTTCCAGCTCGATCAGCAGTCCCGGCGCGGTGCCGTAGTCATTGGGGATGACGAGAGCGCCTTCCGGGTACTGAGCCTGGATCTCGCAGTGGAAGGGGACAGCCGTGCCCCGTTTGGCGAAAAATGCACGGATGCGTTCCAGTGTGGAGTTATCCACCAGCAGACGGCGGCCAAACAGCTGTGCGATCAGCGGACGGGTCAGGTCGTCGGTAGTCGGCCCCAGACCGCCGGTCACGATCGCCGTATCCGAGCGGCTCAGAGCGTCTTTGACCGCGTTGACGATCGAGGAACCGTCATCATTGACAGTCACCTGACGCGAAACGGTATAACCCAGAGAATCCAGCTGCGCGCAAAGCCATTGCGAATGGGTATTCAATACCCGTCCGATCATAAGCTCGCTGCCTGTGTTGATGATTTCAATTCCCATGACAATCTGGTCTGAAGAAAAGGTTTTTTACAGACACGCCCGTGGAAACGGCGTGCGCCTCAAGTGTATAACACTTTGGCACAAATGTACAGATTAGGAGGAGAAAAATGGAAATCGCTCGAAGGGGAGCGATACGAAATCAGATATAGAGACAAAAAAACCGGGCTCCTTAGATCAGAGTATGACCCAGGCGCCCGGGGAATTTACGAATTAAACACACTCTTGTAGATCTCCGATGGGAACCCCCCAGACCGTTGTGTGCCCCGACCCAGGGAAATTATAAAAGAACATCCGCACATCAATCAGCATTTTGAGCTGCTGAATGATTGTTAGCCGTGCGGCTCTCAATCTGGGAAAAAGCCTATCATTTTTAGGAAAGAATGCAACATTTTTTTTAAATTTTTTTAAAATATTTTTTAGATATATTTGTAATATATTGATAATAAATAAGTTTTGAATATAAAAAATTTTAATTTTTTTTGTAAAAATATCCTTCTTTGTTCAAGTTTGTTTCTTCAGAGGATTATAATTCCGCGTAATTCAGGTACTCCACCTCGTTGACTATAGTGTTTGTGCCTGCGTAAACTACTGTTTTTCTGCCAATTTCTCCTTTGAGAGAATTTTCGATGGCCCTTAGATTTCTGGCCATCTCGTCATGGAAAGTAGCCCCGGGTTTAATCTCATACAAATCCAGTTTTCCATTTACTTCTTCTACCAGATCCACTTCCACACCATGGTTCGTGCGCATGAAATACAAATCTCCATCATTTCCCGCGTTGAGACGTTTTTTGAAAGCATCCATGATCACCATATTTTCAAACAAATTTCCTATCAGCGGGTGTATCGCTACTTGTTTGATCTCTTTGATCCCCAGCAGATAACTCACTAATCCTGTTTCTACAAAATAGATTTTGGGAGACTTTATGAACCGTTTGCCGAAATTTCGGTAATAGGGCGGCAGTAGCTTAATGATATACGATGCTTCCAGCAGCGACAGCCATTCCCGGATCGTTCCGGATGATACCCCTGTATCGTTCGCCAGTGAATCCACATTGAGAACCTGCGCGACTCTTCCCGCCATTAACCTGATAAACAACTCAAATTGCCGTATATGCCGCAAATTTGCCAGCTGCCGTAAATCTCGCTCAATGTAGGTTTTGAAATAGTCTGAATACAGATGCGAGGCATCCAGCCCAGAACTGTATAGTCTCGGCATGAATCCGTTGAAAATCAAGTGATCACGCTCGGTTTTCTTATTAGCGGCTGTCAACTCCGCGATCGACAGCGGCAGCAGTTCCAGAATTCCCGTTCTTCCTGCCAAAGACTGCGCGATCGCGGCCTGCAGCGACGGCTGATGGCTGCCGGTAAGCACATAGCAAGACGTGTTTTGCGTTTCATCAACCTTAGCCTGGATGTAGCTTAGCAGCATCGGGACGCGCTGTATTTCGTCAAAAACAACAGGCGCGGGATGCCTTTCTATGAAGGAGCGTGCGTCCCTCATTGCCTGGTCACGAACATCAGGAATTTCCAGATTCACATATTCAGCTGACGGGAACAGCTCTCTGGCAAGGGTTGTCTTTCCTGACTGTCTCGGACCGGTGATCGTCAGTACAGGATACTTGCGCCAAAGGTCTTTTGCCGCCTGAGCCATAGCTCTTTCGATGATGTTTTTCATTTGTCTCTTTTGTACAAATCCGAAGTTGAACTACGGATTTGTACCGTTCACTGATCCGCATTGTATCTGTTTTTGTGTTTCCGCGTCAACCGGTAAAATCAAATTTCTTTCAAAGCACATTGCCTCGAAAAACCGCTTGACAGAGTTCCTTTTCTCTTTGAGAATGGAGAAGGTTTGAGGTGAACGGGGCAGTTATTTTGATATTGTTGTGGGGCATAGCCCTTTTAGCTTATGTGCTCATTAAGAAAATGACACTGCGGGCTTTTTTATTCCTTTCGTTCTTTTTGCTTATATGTTTTGTATGGGGGATAGGAGCTTTAAAAACGAGAAGTAGTAGCCCCTATGTTCATTTTTGTCATTTAAATTCACTTATATTCAATGATTTATATGAAACTACATTAACCAATAACCTTGATGCGTTAAGGGAGAAGATACTATATTATCAAGCACATTCAAAAGATGATTGGGAGATCACTTATCCTGATACTGATTTTTTGATTAAAGAAGAAATTTCTGATCAGAAAGAAGATAGAGAAACTTATGAGGTAATAATTATACTGAGTGGTTTGCTCCTTTTGTTGTGGTGCATTGTTGTTTTCATTTATCCACTTATCAGAAAAAAAGGATGGCGTTATCTTTTGCTTTTTTTGTTCGTTGTGCCGATATTCCTCTTCTACATGGAACTTTTGGGCGGCTTTGTGATGTTGAATGAAACAGCTAACTATAAACGCATGGATGCTATACGATTGAATGCTTTATACCAATCCTCATTAACAAATGATATTCCAATGCTGCGGAAGCAAATACGTTATTTAGGAGATCATTATAAAGAAGACCCGCAAATCATTTTTGAACCGGACTTTGATTATTCGATTGACGATGGAGAAAAAGAATAGAAAAAACCTGAAAGAAAATTACTTATTAAGAGAATTAGGTGTATTTACCGCGATAATCATTTGCGCTCATTTAGCTTTAAGCATCTTTATGGATTCAAATGGAGAGATACACTTATCAGGGTATAGTTTCGATTTAGGGGGATGGTCTCTCAGTATCATCATAGTGGGATGGTTGTACATCATTGCAAAAGAGGCGATAAAAGAAATTATTAGCTTTATCAAAAGAAAGAAACATAAGCCGGAAGAGAATGAAGTTTTAAATAATAGATAACTTATTTAATAACAATAACTTATCTGTGTATATCAGTGTCCATCAGTGGTTCTTTTAATATCTATTCGGGGTTCTTTATGTCCTGAGGGGACGACAAACGATTTTTTTTGTGTTCATTGGAGGGGAAAAGGGATATACTCTGGCCTGTTATGAAACGAGTCTTGAAACCGACAAGTCGGCGCAACTTTCTGAAAGAAATGCTGCTGGGCGGTACCGCGTGCGCGGTGTTGCCATCTTATGTACTGGGTCTGCACGGGGAGACCAGCCCCAACAGTAAGCTGGCGATCGCCTTTGTGGGGATCGGCGGCCGCGGCGGACATAATTTGAACGGTCTGTGCGGGGAAAAGGTAGTCGCCCTGTGCGATGTGGATGAAGCCCGCAGCGCGGATCAGAGGAAACGCTTTGAAAAGGTGCCTTTCTATCAGGATTACCGGGTGATGCTGGACAAGCATGAAAAGGAGATAGACGCGGTGGCGGTCTCGACTCCGGATCATACGCACGCGATCATCCTGAAAAACGCGATGCAGCGGGGCAAGCATGTGTTCAGCGAGAAACCGCTGGCGCATTCCATCCACGAGGTGCGCGCGCTGGATCGTCTGGCACGCGAGAGCAAGGTCGTGACCCAGGCGGGCAATCAGGGCCGCTCTTATGACAGCATCCGTGTCTTCAGAGAATGGCTGGAGGACGGAGTGATCGGTCAGGTGAAGGAAGCGCATCTGATGTGCAACAGCAGTTACTCCTTTATCTCCCGGCTGGGCGAGCTGAAAGAAAAGCACGAAGTGCCCAAGACCCTGGACTGGGATCTCTGGCTGGGCGGCGCGGCTTATCGCGATTATCATCCGCTGTACGTTCCGGGCGTGTGGAGATTCTGGCGCGATTTCGGCTCAGGCGTTCTGGGCGACTGGATCTGCCATATCGCCGATCCGCTGTTCTACGCGCTGGCTCTGGATTATCCCAGCACGATCACGGCGCATCCGGTGGATTATGACCCGAAGAAGTACGCGCAGGTCTTTCCGGTCTCCAGCGAGATCGAGTTCGAGTTCAAGGTCGGCGGCCGCGAGAAGCCGCTCAAGGTGACCTGGTACGAAGGCAAGTGCCGTCCTCCGCGTCCGGCAGGATTCGAGGATCCCGACAAGAAGTTCCCCGGCATCGGACCGGAATTCTTCGAGATGGGCGGTCACATCATCGGCGACAAAGGCGATATCCTTTACGGTTCCCATGGCGCGACCGGTGTGAAGGTGCTGGACGAAGAGAAGATGAAGAGTCTCTCCCAGGAACCGACCCGTATCCCGAAATCTCCCGGCTATCATCAGGAGTGGATCAATGCCTGCAAAGGCGAAGGAACTGCCGAGTCACCCTTCAGCTACTGCGGCAAGCTCACCGAAGTGGGATTGCTGGGCTGCATAGCGATGCTCTTCCCCGGTGAGAAGCTGGAATGGGACGGCAGACTGGCCAAGTTCACCAATAATGAAAAGGCCAATGAATATCTGAATCCGCCTGCCCGCAAAGGCTGGGAAGTGTAGCACATATTAAAATATTTCCGAAAAACCTCACACGAAAACGGTGTGAGGTTTTTATGAAGCCGGATATGAAACAGGACAGGATGATCATGGGCATACGAAAGAGTGTGCTTGCGCTGGCGGCGCTTTTCTGCTGGATGACGGCTGCCGCGTACTCTTTTACCGTGACAGAAAAGCCGTGGACTTACTGGTGGTGGATGGGCAGTTCCGTCAAGGAGGCCGACATCACCGAACAGCTGGAAGGAATGAGCCGCGCCGGTCTGGGTGGTGTGCATATCATCCCGATCTACGGCGAGAAAGGGGACGAGGCCAATTATATCCCGTACCTGTCCGAACGCTGGATGGAAGTCCTGAGCCACACGATCAAAGAAGCCGACCGTCTGGGAATGGGTGTGGATATGACGATGGGAACCGGCTGGCCGTTTGGCGGACCGGACATCCCGGAGGAATTCCGCGCGCAGCGGTTCAGGATCGAGCAAGGCGAGTTCAAGATCACGCCCACGGGTCAGAAGGTCAAACGTGCGGCACCCGGCGGCGAGGGTTTTGTGCTGGATCCGTTCAGCCGACCCGCGATCGAGTTTTACGCTCAGCGGTTCCGTGACGCGTTTGCGCCTCTGGAACAGAGACC
>JAFZAR010000156.1 GCA_017557085.1 Verrucomicrobiota bacterium
TGGATGAACGGCCAGAAGATCATGGACTTGCTCATGCAGAAGACCGATCCCAACTATGTCTCCTTCGAGATGGATGTCATGTGGACACTCTTCCCCGGTGAGGATCCCGCCGTCTGGCTGGCTAAGTATCCCAACCGCTGGGAGTTGATGCACCTGAAAGACCTGAAGAAAGGGGTCGAGGGCAACCACAACGGCGGCACCGATACCAAGAACGACGTGGTGCTGGGCACCGGCCAGGTCAACTTCCCCAGAGTCCTCAAGGCCGCTCAGGAAGCTGGTGTGCTCTACTACTTTATCGAGGATGAAAGCCCCACACCCAAAGAACAGCTGCCCCAGAGTCTGGACTACCTGGATCGTGTTCGTTTCTAACCGACTCTGGCCGAAAGGATAAAGTTTCAAAAGATCTGTCCTCTGTCCGGAGGATGGATCTTTTTTGTTTTCGGAACCCTGTCGCGGAAAACGCGCTTGACAAGATCTCTTTTCTCCTTGAGAATGAGCAAGGTTTGTGTGGTATCAAAGTAAATGTTTGGATGAAAGAAAAATAGGAAAATGAAATAAGATTATGGGTGGTTTGGTATTATTTGTTTTTTTATCTGCCTTGGTTTTCGGGTGTGTAAGAGCATTTTTCTATTTTAAGAAGAACCAGCATCGGCTGAAGAATAAGGAGACGTTGATCATCCTCATATTTTTAGTTTTTGCTATGATATCTGTTATCATAGTGGTAAGAGTGGTGTTACTCTACTTATTTTTAATCGCGTATATATGGATATTTGCGGTATTAGTCGCGGACATATTCCGTTACCTCAGGAGAAATCCATTGATCAGAAAATGGCGGATCCTTTTTTATTTTCTGGCAATAGCGGGGATTGGGATCGGTTATTGTGTGAGTACTGATATGGATATGGTATATACCTTCAGCAAAAAATTGAAAGTGGGTGGTTTTCCGTTTCCGTTAGTTATTTTTGAGTATGAAGCCAGCGAGGGAATAGAGGCCGATTTTCCTATGCCGACGGATGTACAGCTTCTTGGGATTGTTATCAATATCTTATTCTTCATTAGTATATTAGAGTTTCCATTACTCGCGGCATCATCTTTGAAAAAATGGCTTCGCATTAACCGTGGCAAGGAACCTGTCAAACATTGTATTGAAGATAAAAAAGACCCGTAAAATATGAAAACGAAGAATATACTCATAATAGTTTTAGTTCTCATATTAGGTATACCTATTGTCTACTTATCCATGATAATCGGAATATTTATTTACGGTTTAGTTATTGATAGTGATATTTTCAATATTGATAGAATTGAAGTTACTTATGACGGTAAAGAATTAAGTGCGGAAGAGGTTCGTTCCAGATCAGGAATAATTTTTCCAGATGATACATTATTTGTTGGAGATAGCCATGGAGAAGGTAAAAATAATAAAAACTGGTTTTATACATCCAATGAGCCATTTGAATTACCTGTTGATGTGGATGAACTGGAAATCATAACTTTAGAAAACCAAACTTATAATTTAACGTTGGGAGGTGTTGGAAACCTTTGCTGGCGTTCTGATGAAAAGCCGTTTAAATTGCCTGTAGATTTGAATGAGTTATATTCACAATACAACGATGGCTTTGAGGACAAAGAATCTTTTTTAGCACGTGTGAAAGAATTGGAAGCGAAAGGTGAAGAATGGGAAGCAGAAAGCGATTTGGAGCAGGATGAAAAAATATTCAGTTCTCACTTTAAAACTCATATCAGTGGAGCAACAGAATCATGGAGTGCGAATTGGATAACAAATAATCTTGCCTTTGAAGCACGAATACTAAAGACACCGGAAAAGTACTACTTGGATCTATGGTCTCGAAAGCCAGATCCTTATGAATTAAAAGATTTAGAAGCTAAAACGAAGGAACCCGCTCAGGAGCAGGAAGAAGCAGAATAAGTTTCAATAAATCTTGTTTTGATTCGGCTGTATTTAAAGATAATATCCATTACTTCAATGAGTTATAGAGAAATTACCATGTTTTTCGGTGAATCCCGGGTTGCTGTGCGCGGCTTTTCATGTTAGAGTGAGGGGAGCCGGCCGGGTTGAACGCCGTGGGGCGCGTCGCGCCTGTTATCACCCCATCCGTTTTGGGGATTGGTCATGGAGGTTGCATCGCCGGGTGGCAGAAAGATCAAGTTATGGCTGAAGAACATTCAGTCGCACGTAAAACACTGGAAGATCGCAATCGTGCGAGCGATCTGGAACGGGTACGTCACTCCTGCGCTCACGTTATGGCCGCAGCCGTTATGCGGATATGGCCCAATGCGCAGCTGGATATCGGCCCCTCAACGAACGAAGGATTCTATTACGATTTTGATCTCCCCGATCATCGCTTTACGCCGGAGGACTTTCCGCGGATCGAGGAGGAGATGAAGAAAA
>JAFZAR010000157.1 GCA_017557085.1 Verrucomicrobiota bacterium
CCGTTGGTGTCTGCTGCTGGTTGTATTGTTCATGATTCCGCTTCCACCGTTTGGTTACTTTCCAATGATCCCCATTATCGTTTTAGGGTGTGTCCCCAGTCGAAATGATTAGCTTCTCCAAGTGGTGAAACTAATTCAAAATCAATATGTTCTGTAGAGACGCGAGATCTCGCGTCTCCGAGACGAGCGAATCGCTCATCTCTACATAAGTCATTGTTGTTTAGGATATTATTTATTATTTTAAAAGTGTCATGAATTTCTGATGGCACTTTTAAATTTATGGTTGTGGACTTTTTTTCGGATTTCGGTTACAATCCAACAGTCGTAGATACCAGCGGTGTTAAGCGGTATCTGGATAAGAAAGTAAAACAGTAAAGGGAAAGTATAGGTTATGAAGAAGTATGTGTGCGAGCCTTGCGGCTATGTGTATGACCCCGAACAAGGTGATCCCGATGGCGGGATCGCGCCGGGTACGGCTTTTGAAGATCTGCCGGATGATTGGGTCTGCCCGATCTGCGGCGTAGGCAAAGAAGATTTCAAAGCGATGTAGGCCGCTGGCTGAGGCCGCGGCAGAAAGAAACTGCTTTCTATAAGAAAGCCCCGGGGGATGTTGTTAGTCCTTCCGGGTAATACATCCGATAACGGATTTTAAGCAAATTATAATTAAAAAGAATGTCATTATTATGAGTAAATATACTGGTACAAAAACAGAGAAGAACTTGAGAGAAGCCTTCGCGGGCGAATCCCAAGCCAGAAACAAGTACACCTATTTTGCTTCTGTAGCGAAAAAGGCCGGTTATGAACAGATCGCGGCTCTCTTCCTGAAGACGGCTGAGAACGAAAAGGAACACGCCAAGCTGTGGTTCAAAGCGCTGGGCGAACTGGGCGATACCCCGGCCAATCTGCTGGCCGCCGCTCAGGGCGAGAACGCCGAGTGGACCGATATGTATGCCCGCATGGCCAAGGAAGCCGATGAAGAAGGTTTCCACGATCTGGCCGAGCAGTTCAGAGGTGTGGCCGCCATCGAGAAGGCCCACGAGGAAAGATACCGCGCGCTGCTGCACAATATCGAAGCGATGGAAGTCTTCAAGAAGAGCGGTGTGACGATGTGGGAATGCCGCAACTGCGGTCATATCGTTGTGGGAATAGAAGCGCCGAAAGTCTGCCCTGTCTGCAATCATCCTCAGAGCTTTTTTGAGGTCCAGGCCAAGAACTACTAAAAGGAGACCGCATGAATATTTATAAATGTGAACATTGCGGCGCGATCCTGGAAGTGATCACGGGTGGCAGTGTTTGCTGCGGCCAGACCATGAAACAGCTGGTTCCCGGCACCTCTGACGGCGCGGCTGAGAAACATGTGCCTGTGTATGAGGCCAAAGATGGCAAAGTCTTTGTCAAGGTTGGTTCCGCGGAACATCCGATGACCGAAGCGCACTATATCGAGTGGATCGCCATCGAGACCAATCAGGGAGTTCAGAGAAAGAATCTCAAACCCACTGACAAGCCTCAGGCGGAATTCGCGCTGGCCACCGGTGAGACCGTGAAGGAAGTTTACGCTTACTGCAATCTGCACAGTCTTTGGAAAGCATAAGCGTTAATCTGTCAATTCACAGTAAACAATGTAATAAACATGGGGCCGCATGAGCGGCCTCTTTTTTTAAGAGACCCTATAAAAGAATAATTTTCAAATCAGATGAAGAAGTTTTTATTCGCGGCGA
>JAFZAR010000158.1 GCA_017557085.1 Verrucomicrobiota bacterium
AAGACTTTTTGAACTATTTCCTCGCGAACAGGCGCTGAGGAATTCAATTCACCTTCCAGGCGAATCGTTTCCAAATCCCAAGCTTGCAATTCCAATATACGCTGTAAATCATCCCGCATACCGCGTTCCATCCTAGCAATCTATCCTGAAAAATACAATGGCTTTTCACGCGCTGCCTTAAAAAACGCATTGCCTCAAAAAAAGAAAAATATACTCCTGAAACACTTTTGGGTCCTTGCAAAAATACCCTTTGAAATGCTATTCTGGTGCTGGATGCAGATGCGCAAACAACAAACGAGGAAACAATATGAATTTAAAATTATATTCAGCTCTTACTAAATCAGTTATGATTTTATTTGCCGCCATGCTTTTATTTCCACTCTGTCATGCTCAAAACGATGCCATGAAATCACTCATCCAGAAGGCCGAAAAAGCTTACCAGGAACAATCTTGGGCTGAGGCGGAAAAGGTTTATAACGAGATCCTGGAACACAAAGAGGATTTCTCGAAGAATCAACTCGATTGGCTTCAACTGCACTATCTTGCGGCAAAGTACCGCAACCGTTATGCACAATCTCCCACGTTCAACAACCGCAAACTGAGCAGTATTTGGGATGAGATCACAGATCTGGCAAGAGACAGACAGGATGAATTCTGGGCTGAGGTACAGGAAACACTGGGCGATCTTGAGAAGATGAAACAAAATTTCTATTCATCCCCTTCCATCCATTATGTACAAGCTCTGGATTATTGGGCCAGCCAAACAGATATTGAAAAAGCAAGAAACCGCTATCGCGTTTTGATACAAAAAGTTATAGAGAATGCGCTTTCCAATCCGAGCTACCTGCCATTGATCCAGGAGAATATTCTTCTGAATGGGATACAATTAATTGATAAACAAGAAGATCTGCTGAAATTAAACCTTCTGTTGGCTAATCAATACCAGCATAAACCTTTGACACCGGCTACTTATTATCTCATCCGCCAGCAATATAAGAAATTGCTTGGTTTTTCTCCGAAAATACCTCATTACGACAGAGTTCTATTTAACTACGCACAATGGCTGGAAGTGCATGGCAGACAAATCAAAAATCCCAACAATCAATACAGCTATCTCGCTGATTATGAAGAGGCACTTACATATTATCGGCAAATCACTGAGCAGTTCACAAAGAAAAAATCGCCTTACTGGGAACAGGCAAAGGACAGGATCAAAATGATCACTGAACCTCAGATCGGGCTTTTGGTTTCCTGTCAGTACACGCCCGGCAGTCAAATCGAATACTCCTTGTCCTACAATAATCTAAGCAACGTCCAAGTCTCACTTTATCCCATTGATCTAAACCGGGATATCCATCCTTTGAAGGATAAAACGCTTCACCGTAACAGCTATCTGGAAGCTATATCTGTTCAAAAGAAACAAGCTGTTTATACAGAAAGTTTTTCACCAGAAACCAACAACTGGCCGCACTTTCCAAGCAAAAAGAATGTTTCACCGAAAGATATCTTTCCTGCTGGAGCTTATCTGCTCGAAGCAAAATCCGGAACCAATACCGCGCGTGAGCTTATCCTGATCACAGATATCGCCCTTATCGCGAAAAGCGCACCTGAAGGGGAAAATCTTCTCTATCTGGGTAACGCTTTCAGCGGCGAACCGATCCCTGACGCGGAACTCCATCTGATCCATACCTGGAACCAATCCAAGGAGATTTTTTCTAAAGAACAAACATTGCACACGGACGCAGATGGTATTGCCCATTTTGCTCCGCTGGCTAAACAAAATTACAGTAACATTCTTGTTACCGCGAAAAGCGGTGATCTGCAAACCATTCTTTTTTTGGATGCACCGGAACGACCTGATCCTGAAGAGGATTTCAACGTCTATATTTTTACAGATCGCCCGGTCTATCGCCCACAGGAGAAGGTGCAGTGGAAAACGATCGTCCGCTCCCGCAAAAACGGTGTCCTAAGCACTCCTGCCGGACTTAAACTGGATTATGCCATCCACAGCCCAAATGATGAGATCATCAAAAGCGGAACGGTGACACTCAATGACTTTGGCAGCGCCTTTGATTCCCTGACACTGACACCGGAAATGCGGTTAGGCGAATATCAAATCGAATTCAAACAGAATGGAAAGTCTCTGGAATGGGCGACTTTCTTCCGCTTGGAAGAATATAAGCTGCCGGAATACAAGGTCAGCGTCACCCCTACCGCCGAGAATTACCGTCTGGGAGATACCATCCAAGCTACGATCCAGGCCGAATATTATTTTGGCGGTCCTGTGGCAAACGCGGAACTCACCGTGCAGGTACGCCAAAAGAACTATAATCACTACTGGATACAACCTCGCCGTTATCCCTGGCTTTACGAAGATGATTTCTCCGGAGGCAACTGGCAGCACAACAATATTGGTGAAGTCATTTTAACCAAAACGCTGAAAACAGATTCCAACGGACAAGCACTGATCGAGTTTGAAACTCCACTGCAAACGAATCGCGATCTGGAATATGTCATTAACGCCAAACTCTTAGACAGTGCCGGACGGGAAGTCGTTGCTCAAAATAACATCAAAGTCACCAGTTTCAGCTATTATGTTCAGCTGAAACCGGCAAAAACGATCATCACGCCGGGAGAAAACGCCGTGATCGAAATCACCGCTGAAGACGCAAACGGAAAGACTCACAGCGCACAGGGACAAATCGAAGTGACCCGCAAGCATTATGTGGAAAGATGGGTAGATCCTGCCGGAGACATCGTCGAAGGTGAAAAACTGGAAGCAATAAAGAAGCAAGTCGGATATGAAAACTTCCCTCCCGCTCCGGAAAAAGGAAAAGCTCCCTGGAGATTGAAGTTCAGCAATTACCGCTTTGAAAAAATCCTGACAAAAGAGGTTTCAACAGATCAAAATGGAAGAGCGCAGTTCCGCTTCCCGTTAGAAAAAACGGGCTGCTATCAGGTAAGCTGGACAAGCGCGGACACTCTGACCCTGGGCAACGGAGAGAAGATACCCTGGGACAACATTACTGCTTCAACTTCTCTTTGGTGCGCCGATACAAACACTCGCACGATTCAAATCAAAGAACAAGGCATTACCCTCATACTGGATGAAAACCAGGCAAAAGTGGGACATTCGCTGCCAATCATGATACAGACTGATCATCCGGGGCATCATATTCTCCTTACTTCTGAAGCGAATTCGATCATTGGAAGCCAAATGATCCACATGGAAGGCGATACTCAACTTGTCGCCGTACCCATCACAGAAGCGCATACTCCGAATGTATGGTTCACTGCCACTATGCTGGCAAACGCGAATGTTTTTCAAAATTCACAAAAGGTCATCATACCATCTGAAAAGAACTTTATCACGATCGAAATGACACCGGCCTCCCCTGTTCAGAAGCCCAGAGATAAAGGGAAAGTCACACTTCGCACTTTAGACGCGAATGGCAAGCCCATTCAGGCAGAAGTCGCTCTGGGCATTGCGGATGAAGCTCTCTATGCCATTCAAAGTGAATACGCAAAAGATCCCCGTGAGTTTTTCTCCAATCCGCTGCGCTGGCAGCAGGTACGGACGTATAATTCCTTCTGGCGAACACTGGTATCACGCAAAGTTGAAACAGAAGAGACCGAAATGGAACAAGACGATTTAGCCGAATATGAACATGAGGAAATTCCAATGGCTCTAGGTCTTGGCGGTGCCGCACCGGCAAGAAGAATGCTCGCGAAAAACAGTGCTGTAACATTAGATTCCAAAGATGCTAATGTTGCCTACGAGATGGCGGAAATGGACGCTCCAATGATGGCCGCCGGCGATGGTGAAATGATCTCCCCGGATCAAGTGACTGTCCGAAATAATTTCCAGTCCACGATCTTCTGGGAACCAACGATCCTGACAGACTCCGATGGATACGCGGAAGTAGAAGTGACTTATCCGGATAATCTCACCCAATGGAGATTGACAAGCCGCGCCAACACAAAAGGCAGTCAATTCGGTATCCAGCAAGGTGAAGTACGGGTACGTCAACCTCTGATGACACGTCTGCAAGCTCCACGCTTTTTCACTGTGGGAGATACAGTCCATCTCTCCGCCGTCATCAATAATGACACCGAAGAAGATTTGACAGTAGGCGCTATTTTGGAAATTGAAAATGAAGATATACTGCGGATGCAAGGCTCAAAGGTGATAACCATTGCTATCCCTGCAAAGGGAGAAAAACGAGTCGTATGGGTTGCTAAGGCACTAGCCCCCGGAAATATCAAAATCAAAACGATCGTCCGCTCCGCTCAGGAAGCCGATGCCATGGAAAAGAGTTATACTGTCTATGCGCACGGTATTGAAAAATTCATTGCACGCTCCGGAAAATTGGACCAAGGCAGCGCGGATATCATCATGAATCTGCCCAAAGAGCGCAAAGAAACTGTATGCGAGATCCAGCTGACCCCCTGTCTGGCAGCCGGGATGTTAGACGCGCTTCCATATCTTTTTGACTATCCCTATGGATGCACTGAACAGACGATGAGCCGCTTCCTGCCTGCGGTCATTGTCAAACGTACACTTACAAAACTGGGTATTCCCGCAGAGGTTATCGAGAATCAGCTTTTCGGCGGCAGAGAGAAAGATAGCAAAACACCAAAAGTCGGAACGAAAAAATCATTCTCTCAATTAGAAGAGATCACACAAAAATCACTGGACCGCCTTTACGATCATCAGCACCAGGACGGAAGCTGGGGCTGGTGGAAGGAAAGCAGCGCGGATCCATTTATGAGCGCTTATGTCGTCTGGGGATTACAGTTAGCTCGATCTGCCGGAATCGATGTCAAGGCAGACGTTCTGAAACACGGTATACAGTGGCTGGATGAACATCTTGCCGTCTATGATGGCCAGCCGCATATCCAATGCTGGATGCTCCACGCCCTCAGCATGGAAACAAATAAAGACTCCGCCAAACATTACCGTGATGTCTTCGATCATCTTTATAAGAATAGAGAGTATCTTACTCCATATAGCAGAGCTCTATTGACACTTTCCGCTGTCAGACTGGAGAAAACCGAGGAAGCACAAATCCTCAGCAAAAACATTGAAAACGGAGCCATCCGTGATGACGATCCGGATCAAACTGTTTTATTCAAGCAAACAGACACAGCGCAAACCGGCGGCAATGATCTGACCACACTGCATTGGGGAGACAGCCGCAGCGGCTACTGGTGGTTCCATAATCAAATCGAATCAACAGCGTTCTCTATTGCGGCCTTGGTTGCGGCGGATCCACAAAGTCCGCTGATCCAGCCAGCTGTAAACTGGATCATCAAGAACCGTAGAGGCACTCAATGGAACAACACACGGGATACCGCGTTATGTATATTAGCGCTCTGCGATTTTATCCAGGCAAATAAGGAACTTGAGGACGGGGTACAGTATTCCGTAGAAGTCAACGGCACCCCTGCCGGAGCCGGTCAGATTTCTTTTGCTAACCTCGGCAATGGTACAGGAAAAATATGGGTGGATCCTTCCCTGCTTCATGAAGGCCAAAATCATATCGTTATCACCAAACTGGAAGGTGAAGCACCTATTTACTTCAGTTCTCAAATCAAATACTTCAGCATGGAAGAACCGATCACAGCCGCCGGAAATGAGCTTTTTGTAAGACGCCAGTATTACAAATTGGATTCCATTCCGACTCTGCTGAAAGGACCAGCCACACAAAAGACTCTGCTGAAAAACGGCGACCACGTTGAAAGCGGCAACCACATAGAAGTCGTCCTCACGATCGAAAGTAAAAACGAGTATGAGTACCTGCTTTTTGAGGATATGAAACCGGGCGGATTTGAAGCTGTCCAGACAAAAAGCGGCGCTCCGATCTTTATTCGCGAGCTCAGTGAAACCGGCATCCAACGCCGTGCAGCAGATTCTCTCACTTCCGAATTGGAAACTCCCGGTTCTAATCCGAAGATGCCGTTTTGGTGGAATATGATTTCATCTTCTGATGATGGAGATTACACAGGAAACAGACTGTGGGTCTATCAGGAACAAAGAGATCAAAAAACAGCCTCATTCATTGATCATCTTTCAGAAGGTGTATGGGAATTGCGATATGAGTATCGGGCTGAAACACCGGGACAATTCCATGCGCTGCCCGTTTTGGGAGAAGCCATGTATGTGCCGGAATTGCGCTGCAACAGCGACGAATCGCTCATTGATATAGACGAGAGAAATGACTGAGATTTTTTCACCGGAATCCATTAATCAACTGAATAAGGAATCCTTTATTTCACGGCTGGGCATCTGCTGTACCCATGTCGAGGATGGGCTGATGGAGGCGACTATGCCGGTAAATGAAAACAACTGTCAGCCTCTTAAAATGCTTCATGGAGGGGCTTCGCTCACGCTTGCGGAAACATTGGCCGGATGCGGATCCTATGTGCTGGAAAAAGGAAGCAAATGGCCTTGGGGAATACAAGTAAATGGAACACATGTTTCCTCTGTCGCGATGGGAGACAGTGTCAAAGCTGTGGCAAAACTGATCCATAAAGGTCATTCTACACACCTTTGGGATGTCAATATTTACGCGCAGAGTACGGGGAAACTGGTCTCGACTGTCCGTGTGACAAATAAATTGGGTGAAAAGAAATAGTGATGAATAAAAAAGAAGTTTCCTATGCCTTATTCAAACACCCAGGCAATGGAGATATCCATTTGTTTTTCCAAGAAAATACCCTACCTGAAAGAATTTCTGTCTTACACGAATTGAACAATAAAACGGGATTTGTCATCGCTCCTTTCACTGTCAGCAATGAAACTCCTATTCTCCTGCTGCATCCTGAATATCAACTGCACGAAGCAAAAGAAATCATCGCCTTTTTGAGAGCAAGACGAGAATCATTCTCACAGAATTCTTCGGAATCTTTATCTCTTCCCTATCTGGAAGAAACAAATGTATTCCAGCAGTATTCCAAGGCTTTTCAAACCGTAAAGAACCTTCTCTCAGCGAACAAACTGAAAAAAATCGTTCT
The DNA here is from genome assembly GCA_017557085.1 of Verrucomicrobiota bacterium. Classification (GTDB taxonomy): domain Bacteria; phylum Verrucomicrobiota; class Verrucomicrobiia; order Limisphaerales; family UBA1412; genus UBA1412. The sequence continues at coordinate 7,018 of JAFZAR010000158.1, forward strand.
TGCCCGTACTGCATCAATACGAAACGATACGGATCTGGACACAGTCAGTCTCTTTTTTAAAGCGTGTGAAAATTATCCCAACGAATATATAGTCCTATTTCACACACCGTTCACAGGAACCTGGCTGAGTGCAACACCGGAGCTCTTGCTGGAACACACAAACGAAATAGCACATACTATCGCGCTTGCCGGTACAATTACAGACAAGAAGCACAAACTCCCAATACAGTGGAACAATAAAAATATCAAAGAACAACAGATCGTTGCCGATTTTATCCGCTCTCGACTCTACCAATACCCCATTACATCTACTGTTTACGAATCGGTCCAAGTTCATGCGGGCAAACTTTCACATCTAAAGACCAATTTTTATTTCAAAATTGGGCATCAAAAATTCCACGAACAAGTCGGTGACATCCTAGATTCTCTGCATCCTACGCCAGCTGTTTGCGGTGTACCTCAAAAAGAGTCAATGAAACTGATTTCCAAATTGGAATATCCCCCTCGTTTGTATTATTCCGGTTTTACAGGGATGCTTGATATGGACAGACAAACTCATTTCTATGTGACACTGCGATGTCTGAAGATGGACCATGATCATCTAACTCTCTATGCCGGTGGTGGAATACTCCCCATGTCACAAATGGAAAGTGAATGGGAAGAAACCGAGGGAAAGTTGAAAATCATGAAAAGTCTCATTACTACATGATAACAAAAGTCAATATGTACTCTGATAAACTGAATGTGCAAATCCTTGTTTCACTGCTGATTGAACATCAAATCAGTCATATTGTGCTGTGTCCCGGCTCTAGGAATTCACCGTTGACACATACGATCTCACAACATCCTTTTTTTAAATGTTTCAGCATTTTTGATGAGCGCAGTGCCGCTTTTTTTGCCATAGGTCTATCACAAAAACTACAGCGTCCTACAGCAATCTGCTGCACTTCAGGCACAGCACTCCTAAATCTGGCATCCGCCGTTGCCGAAGCCAAATATCAACAAATTCCCCTGCTTGTTATCTCGGCGGATCGTCCTCCAGCCTGGATCAATCAAATGGATGGACAAACTATTCCCCAACAAGGTATCTTTGGCGGGCTTGTCAAAAAATCTGTCCAACTTCCCGAAATACAAAATGACGAGGATAGATGGTATTGTGAAAGACTTGTCAATGAAGCCATTCTCAGTTTGAGTCAGCATGAATGTGCACCAGTCCATATCAATATCCCTATCAGCGAACCGCTTTTTCAATACACTGCATCGAAACTTCCAGCGGTAAAAGCCATAAAACTTGCATTCACGCAAAGAACAATATGTGATCCGGAATTCGTTCAGAACTGGGGCAAGTCACAAAAACGGATGATCTTGGTTGGACAGCTTCCACCAAACCCACAGCTGGAAAGAATTATTGAACAAATATCCCGTCAATGGCACTGTGTCGTTCTTTGTGAACACTTGGCTAATATTCAAAATGTAAATGATGTTATCACTCATTTTGATACTATCCTAAAAGTATCAGACTCATCTAAAATCCACCAATTAAAACCGGATATTCTTCTTACAATAGGCGGTCATATTGTTTCAAAGCAACTAAAGAAATTTCTCCGTAACGCACGCCCTGTTCACTATCTGATTTCCGAATCCGGTGAGCCGGCAGATACATTCCAATCCCTTCGCTCGATTGTTGAAGGAGAACCTAAAAGAATTCTCAAAACTTTGTGTGAATCCATTCCAGATGTGAACAATGAAACCGAAGCCATTGCATATAAAACACAGTGGAATTCCCTTCAGGATATACAAATCAAAAAAATCACCAACACCACTGTTCCCTGGTCTGATCTATTTGTCATCCGCCTGTTTTTTGATAACATGTCTTCTAACGCCGCACTGCATCTGGCAAACAGCAGCGCCGTGCGCTATGCCCAGTTATTTGATTTACCTCCAAACACCCAAGTATATTGCAATCGTGGCACAAGCGGCATCGATGGCACTTTATCAACAAGTGTTGGATTCTCTATCCTGCACCAAGGCATTACCTATGTCATAATTGGAGATTTGAGTTTCTTTTATGACATGAATGTGCTGATGTGCAGATATATCACAAGCAATTTAAGGATTCTGCTCATTAACAATGGCGGTGGTGGAATTTTTCATCAGCTTCAAGGATTAGAAAAATCTCCGGCTTTAGCAGAATACATTGCCGCTTCACACTCCGTTTCCGCCCAAGGTTGGATCGAATCTCTGGGAATAGGCTATCTTGCCGCAAAAACAGAAACAGAACTGCAACAGTGTCTGATTCCTTTCACACAAACCAAAGCTGAAAAAGCTGCTTTGTGTCTGGAGGTATTTACAGATCCTCAATCTAATGAAAAAGCAATCAAAACATTTTACGAAATCTTAGAAAATAAAATTCATGAATAAACGAAAATGGTTAACAATCAAGGAATTTGAAGACATCCTGTTTGAATATTACAATGGCATTGCAAAAATCACGATCAATCGTCCCCGTTATTACAACGCCTTTACACCGACAACAACTGCCGAAATGAGTGAAGCCATGACCATCTGCCGTGAAAGACAAGATATCAGTGTCATTGTCTTCACCGGCACCGGTGACAAAGCATTCTGTTCCGGCGGTGATCAAAATGTCAAAGGTCGTGGCGGGTACATTGGCAAAGATGGAGTTCCTCGTCTTAGTGTTTTGGATGTTCAAAAACAAATCCGCTCCATTCCCAAACCCGTTATCGCGATGGTCAACGGTTATGCTATCGGTGGAGGCCAGGTCCTTCAACTCGTATGTGATCTCTCTATTGCATCGGAAAACGCGATTTTTGGTCAAACCGGCCCCCATGTAGGCAGTTTTGATGCCGGTTTCGGGGCTTCCTATCTCGCGCGAGTCGTGGGACAAAAAAAAGCTCGTGAGATCTGGTTCCTTTGCAGAAAATACAATGCCCAGGAAGCTCTTGAAATGGGGCTTGTCAACAAGGTCGTTCCCTTTGAAAAATTGGAAGATGAAGTCGTTGAATGGGCTGAAACGATCATGCAGCACAGTCCGCTAGCGCTTCGTATGATCAAGGCCGGTCTCAACGCAGAATTAGATGGTCAAGCCGGTATCCAGGAACTAGCCGGGGATGCTACTTTGCTCTATTATCTGACAGATGAAGCCCAGGAAGGGAAAAACGCTTTTCTCGAAAAACGCAGCCCCAATTTTAAGCAATATCCCAAGTTTCCATGATATAGCAATGCAAGTCAGAATCATCCCCAAGATCCTCCATTTCAAGAAACCGGCAGGAACTTCCCGTGGTGTGTATCATACACGGAAAGTCTGGTATATCCTCATTCAAAAGGAGAACCGTTTCGGCATTGGAGAATGCGCGCCTTTGCCAAACTTGAGCTGTGATGATTTAGAAAATTACACCGACCTATTGACTCAATCAGCTCATCAACTCCTGGATACGGATAATTTTGACTTAGCATCTCTCCGAGATTTTCCTTCTATGCTCTTCGGGTTGGAAACCGCTCTGCTCCAATTAGAAAAGAATACATTCACTCTCTCGAACACACCATTTGCCAATGGCAAACAAGGCATTCCCATCAACGGACTTGTCTGGATGGGAACCTCCAATGAAATGGCAAAACAGATCGAAGAAAAAATCAAACAAGGTTTTCGCTGTATCAAGCTTAAAATAGGTGCAATCGACTTTCTCGAAGAATTGAAACTGCTTCGCGGCATTCGCCATCGCTTTTCTGCCGATGAGATCGAACTGCGTGTAGATGCGAACGGCGCTTTTTCTCCGGCAAATGTCATGGATAAATTAGAACGTTTGGCGGAACTGGAAATCCATTCCATTGAACAGCCTCTTCCTCCTGGAAAGATGAATCAAATGGACAATTTGCTCAGCGATCCGCCGATTTCCATAGCATTAGATGAGGAGTTGATCGGCAAAAACACACCGCAGGAAAAACGTTCGCTTCTGGATTCTATTCATCCACAATATATCGTCCTAAAACCCAGTTTACATGGCGGAATGTGCGGATGCAGGGAATGGATCGCTGAAGCCCGTCAACGAGGGATCGGCTGGTGGATCACCTCCGCGCTGGAGTCCAACATCGGTCTGAACGCGATCGCTCATTTTTGTGCTTCAATCATTTCTCCAATAGATTCTCAAACACTTCCGCAGGGACTGGGTACAGGTCAACTCTTCCTCGATAATATCCCACTTCCTTTGGAAATCGATCAGGCTCGTCTATGGTTCCATTCAGAAAAAGAACCTGATATTCATACTATCATCCAAGCTGTTCTTCAGGAATGAACTCTATCTGTATCAACGGAATAAATCATACTCAAGAGGAAATTCTGGCAGGAAAAAATCTAAAACTCCTTTCACCTGAACTGATAGATTTCCTGCGTGATTGGTTCTCAGAGGCTCCCGTTTTCCACGTCAGAACATCCGGTTCGACAGGCATTCCCAAACAAATCCCCATTCTCAAAAAACACGCCGTCAACAGTGCGAAGGCCACATGCTCCTACTTGGGACTGAAACGAGGTGATAATGCCCTTCTTTGTCTTTCCACACAATATATCGCGGGTAAAATGATGATCGTGCGAGCGATCACAACTGGATTAAACTTATGGACAGTTCCGGTAGATGGGCATCCTATGAAATCTTTCTTGAACTCACCCCATCCTCATTTTCATTTTGCGGCAATGGTACCTCTGCAAGTTATCAATTCCCTCCAAACAAAAGATGAACGAAATCTCTTAGCTCAAATTGACAAAATCATCATCGGCGGTGCGCCCATCGATCCTCAATTAGAAACAGATCTGCGCCCTTTCCCTAATACGTTTCTGTCCACTTACGGGATGACTGAAACTCTTTCGCATATCGCCATGCGTTCATTGAATGGCCCCCAGGCATCTCCATATTACACAACACTCCCCGGTGTTCGCATCCAGACCGATATAGATGAGACACTCACCATTGACTTTCCAGACATTGGCGTGACACAGCTCAAGACACATGATCGCTGCCAAATCGTTTCTCGTGATCGTGCTCAAAATTTCAAAATTCTTGGCCGGATAGACAACATCATTAACAGCGGAGGGCTCAAAATACAACCTGAAGAGATAGAGACAAAACTCACCTTTCTTCACCCCAACCACTATGCGGTCACCTCTCTTCCTCATCCCGTGCTGAGTGAAGCCGTCGTTCTGCTTATATCCACACAATCTTTTCAAAATCAATTAGATTCAGCAAATACAAAAATCTTAAAAAGACAGAATTGGCAAAACGCTTCGGAACGCTCAGATTTTCTAAAACTGCTTTCACTTCATCTGACTAAATATCATCTTCCCAAAGCCATTGGTTGGGTGGATGTTCTGCCCTTCACACCAAATGGGAAGATAGACCGCATAGCATTAAAACAACTTGCTTTCAAAGTCTTTGGGGAAAATCCATTTAACCCAAAATCATCATTAGAAATCCAAAAGTCATTTAAAACAACAAATAATATTCTTAACAATAACGACTTATTGTAGCGACGAGCGACCCGCGCGGCTCTACGGCTGAAATCCCGGAGGGATTCATTTTGAATACCCTCGCAGAGGGTATCGTCACTTAGCCCCGGGTTGGGCGTGAAACGCCCTACCCGGGGTAACGGATTTTCCCACGACA